>CABUQL010000355.1 GCA_902493665.1 uncultured Eubacteriales bacterium | reverse complement strand
TGTTATATTCATCCCACTTTTTCAAATCCCATATTTCCGCTCTCTGTCCCACACCGGTTACAACAACTTCTTTTGTAATGCCGACATAATTTCTGAGTGTCTGCGGAATAAGTATTCTGCCCTGCTTGTCAAGTTCGCACTCAACTGCGCCCGACATAAAAAATCTTACAAACTGTCTTGCATTGGGGTTTGAAATGGGCAGCGATTTAAGTTGCTGCGAGAATTTTTCCCATTCTTCCATGGGATACACAAAAAGGCATTCGTCAAGACCTCTGGTGACAATAAAACGGTTTCCCAATATTTCGCGGAATTTTTGGGGAATACCTACTCTTCCCTTCGGGTCAACATTATACGAATATTCACCGCAAAAATAGTATGCCATTTTATTTTCACCTGCCTTTCTTGTGTTTACAAAACTTTATCCGGTGTAATTTGATGTCTGATTTTACTGATTTTTAATGAAAAAACGTGTTTTTTGAGAAATAGGAAACAAAATCGGGGAAAACAACCTTCAAGTTATCCACTTTTCCACACATTTATACACATTTACACACTTTTTACCACCCGATAGATAAATTTTAACTCATTTCTTATGTTTTTGCAATAGCTTTTTTTAAAAAAGTTGCATTTTTTATAAACTTTTTTATGTTTTTACAAAAGTTTGTTAATATCGCACAAAAACACACCTTGTTTTTAAACAAAATGCACAAACAAATATTTTATTAAAAAGTTATTGATTTAATATAGTAATTTTTTAAAAAATATGGTAAAATATATTGTATATAATTATTAAGGAAGTGAAATTTTAAATGCGTCCCGAAAAAATTAACATTTTAAACGGAATAGATTTATATTGTATTAACGATACCAAATATAAAACAGTGTCTATGTCGCTCTTTTTAAGACGTCCTTTAAAAAGAAACGAAGTTACAAAAAATGCACTCATTACAAACGTACTTAAACGAGGAACAAACAAAAACGGAGATTTAAAAAGCATTAACAGAACTCTCGATATGCTCTACGGCGCCGACAGCGACGTAAGCACATTTAAAAGAGGAAATGTTCAGGTTATTATGGCAAATATGAATTTCCTCTCGGAAAAATATTCGGAAATCGGTATGGAAGAAAAATGCACCGAGTTTTTATGCGATTTGCTTTTTGACGCAAAAGAAGAAAACAATGCTTTTGTAAAAAGCTACGTTGACAGTGAAAAAGTCAATTTAAAAGATGAAATCGAATCTATTATAAACGACAAAAGAACTTATGCCGATTACAGATGCACAAGCGAAATGTTTAAAGGCGAAGACGCAGGTCTTAACGCAATCGGATACACCGAGGATTTAAAAGACATAAATGAAAAAAATCTTTACGAGCACTACAGAAAAATTTTATTTGAAAGTCCGATTGACATTTTTGCTGTCGGCGATGTAAATACAAATGCGCTGGCAGAGCAGCTTAAAAAAGTATTTTCAAAATATACATTTAATATATCCCCCGTTTATTG
>CABUQL010000354.1 GCA_902493665.1 uncultured Eubacteriales bacterium | reverse complement strand
TTAAATCAGGGATAACCGAAAGGCACATAAACGCCATTGTCATAATGGGGGCAGATGATGAAGGAACACCCATATCCTTTAAAACACTTGAAAGTTTTTCGTTTTCATATGCAACCTCCAAAGCGCTTTTATCGCTCATAAGCCCTGCAACCGGAAGGGGAATATCACTTAAAATTTCGCCGTCCGATACCGCCGCAATACCGCCTCCCGTTTTTATTATGTGGTTTACCGCAAGCGCAATGTCGTCATCATTTGTGCCGACTGCGACAATATTGTGCGAATCGTGCGACACTGACGAGGCAAGTGCGCCTTTTTTTAGTCCGAGTCCCGATATGAAACCTACTGCCTTGTGTCCTGTGTGTTTGTGACGTTCTATTACCGCAATTTTTAAAATGTCATTTTTTACATCTATTCCGCCGTTTAAATCAAAATTTATTTCGCGTAATTCTTCTTTTGTTAAAAGCTCATTTTTAATTGTTTTAATTACACGGCATTTTTTAATCCCTTCGCCTGCTTTAAAATCATCGGCGCAGACAGGGCCGACATTAAATGTTGATTTAACCGATTTTTCAATGTCTGCACTCACTTTTGGCTTTGCAATTTCGCATACGTTGTTTTCGCAGACAACCTCTTTGCCCGAAGAATAAACGCTTGATATGCTTATATCCGTAAGATTGTTTAAAATTACAATATCCGCTCTGTAACCCGGCGCGATAGCGCCTACATAATCAAGACCGAAACACTGTGCGGCATTTATTGTGGCTGCGCAAATGGCATTAACTGCCGGTTTTCCGCTTTTTACCGCTTGTCTTATTATGCTGTTTATGTGACCTTCATTTACAATGTCTTCGGGGTGCTTGTCATCTGTTACAAGAAGCGCACGCCTGAAATACGGCTCCTCCAAAATATCGATTAAACCGCTTAAATTTTTTGCGGCAGTGCCGTTTCGTATCATTACATACTGACCTTTTCTTATTCTTTTCCTTGCCTCTTCAAACGATGAACATTCATGGTCGGATTGTATACCGTATGATATGTATTTGTCAAGGTCTTTTCCGCAAAGCAGCGGGGCGTGCCCGTCAACTTTTTTTCCGCGAGAGACTGCGTCCGATATTTTCTTTAAAATTTCATTGTCGCCGTTTATAACTCCGGGATAGTTCATAACCTCTGCAAGTCCCAAAACTCTTTTTTCTTTGTAAAACGGAAGCAAATCATCCGCATTAAGTGTTGCCCCCGATTCGTCGCAGTCCGTTGAAGGAACGCATGAGGGCAGCATAATATAAATGTTTAAAGGCAAGTTTTCGCTTGACGAAAGCATATATCTGATTCCGTCTTTTCCGCACACATTTGCAATTTCATGCGGGTCTGCAACAATTGAGGTTGTACCGCATAAAAGGAGCGCTTTTGAAAGCTCTCCCGGCGTGAGCATTGTGCTTTCAATGTGAATATGACCATCGATAAATCCCGGCGAAATGAATTTTTGCGAAACATCAAAAACCGCGTCT
>CABUQL010000353.1 GCA_902493665.1 uncultured Eubacteriales bacterium | reverse complement strand
CAGACTGTAAATCTGTTGCGTCTCGCTTCGGTGGTTCGAATCCACCCCTCCCCACCACCAAGGCTTTGTGATTGACTGTATGTCGGTTGCAGAGTTTTTTTTCGCTTAAAAATATTTTTCTTTGTTAATCTTTATTGTTTAAAAAAGCAATAAAGACTTTTTTATACTTTTTCCGTTTTTAAAACTTGCTAGGCAACAAAGAGCCGAACCCGGTATTGTGATTAACTTTCCGCTACCAAATATTTAAATTATTTTACAATGTAAAAAAATATGTTGTATTTTGTTGATTTATATGATATCATTTCTACATAATAGGGATTTTATATACTTTTTTAAGAAGGGACTGATAGATATAAAAAGGTGCAGCAGAATTGTTTCGGTTTTTATTACTGTTTTAATATTACTGTCAAGCGTCTTGACATCGGTTTATGCCACTGTTCCCGAAACCGCTTCGGAGGCTGCGGTGCTTATTGATGCAAAGAGCAAAAGCGTACTGTATGAAAAAAACTCAAATGAAAAGCTTGCCCCGGCAAGCACGACAAAAATAATGACGCTGCTTCTTGCCGCAGAATACGGTAAACTTGATGAAAAAGTGACGGTTAATACATCTCTTTTAAAGGACTTGCCTTCCGACGCCACAATTGCATATTTTCAGCAGGGCGAAATTACCACGGTTAAAGATTTGTTTATGGCTGTATATCTTATAAGCGCAAACGACGCTGCTATAATTTTGGCAAATCATATCGGTCAGAGTGTTGACGGCTTTGTTAATATGATGAACGAAAAAGCCAAAAAGCTCGGATGCGATTCGACAAACTTTGTAAATCCTACAGGACTTAATGACGAAAATCAGCTTACAACGGTTTCGGATATGGCAAAAATGGCCGAGGCGCTTTATGAAAACCAAACGGCACGTCCGCTTTTTTCAACGCTTTCATATACCATTTCGGCTTCTCCTACACGTGCGCAGAGCTTTGAAATGTTGCTTAAAAACGACCTTATGACAAAAACAAGCGAAAGCTATTATCCGAGTGTTACGTTCGGAAAAACAGGTTATACCGACGCATCCAAATACACAATAGCGGCAATTGCCCAAAAAGACGATACAACGCTTGTAAGCGTTTCGTTCTGTGCCGCAAGCAAACAGGATATGTACGGCGATGTTCAGAAAATGCTCGATTACGGATTCGGTGATTTTTACAAGCTTACAATTTCAAAAGCGGAACTTGAGGCGCTTTTTTCGGGCAAGAGAAACGAAGAAATAAAAGTTAAAGACGATATAAAGCTTTTAATTCCTTCGTCGGTGAAGAGAGAAAATCTTATTAAAAGTGTTGAAACCTCCGACGGTGTGGCATTTGTGTCGGTTAAAGGCGACGGATATAATTATTCCCAAAAAATTGCCGATGTTGTTACGAAAAAGGGTCCTTCGGGATTTTTCGGAGCAATTTTATGGTTTATAAAACTCATATTTAAGATAATTTTCTATATTATTATAATATTTGTAT
>CABUQL010000352.1 GCA_902493665.1 uncultured Eubacteriales bacterium | reverse complement strand
AGTATTCCGATTTTCATATTATCTCCGTTATTTTTTGACATTTGCCTTTGGAAGAACAATCGTTTTATTATCTTTTGACTCTCTGTAGACAACAAACTTTGAGCCTATAACCAAAACCGGTTCGGCATTTAGCGACGCACACACTTCGTCGCACGCACTTCTGGGGTCTGTAAGAGAATTTTCAAGTACATGTATTTTTACAAGTTCTCTTTTTTCAAGTGCATCATCTACAGTTTTTATAAGATTTTCGTTTATTCCGCCTTTTCCGATTTGAATAATCGAATTTGCGTTATTTGCAAGGCTTTTAAGATAAGCCCTCTGCTTGCTTGTTAACATATAATCTTTATCCTTTCGACAAAAATCTTCAACTTATATTATACTAAATTCACACATCAAATGTCAACTACTTCATATAGTCAAATTCAATATCGTATATTTTTACGAGGTCGCCTTCTTTAACGCCTTTTTCCTCAAGCGCTTTGACAACGCCCTTCTTTCTTAAAGACCTTTGGAAAAACTGGAGCGATTCGCTGTCATCAAAATTTGTTGAACCGAGAATCTTTTTGATCCACGGACCCTCCACGATAAATGTGTTGTTTTCGCGCGTGACCGTAAACGGTTCTTCCTCTTCAAATTTTATGACCTCAACTTCGCTGCCGTCTTCTTCATAAAGAACAGGCATCGGGATTTTGTCAAGCTCGCCAGAAACATAGAGCATAAGCTCTCTGACACCCATATTTGCAGCTGCGGATATTTCAAAAACCTTATATCCTCTTTTTCGCATTTCATTGCAAAAGCCGTTGTATATCGACTCGTCAAAAACAACATCTTTTTTATTTGCAACGACAATTTGCTTTTTCTCGGCAAGTTTTGGATTGAATTTAGTTATTTCTTCGTTTATCTTATCAAAATCTTCAATGGGATTTCTGCCCTCTATTCCAGAAGCATCAACAACATGCAAAAGAAGTCTTGTGCGCTCAACATGCTTTAAAAATTCATGCCCGAGCCCTATCCCTTCGCTTGCGCCTTCGATAATTCCGGGTATGTCGGCAATTACAAAACTGTTTGAAAGTCCCAAATCCACAACGCCGAGATTCGGTTCAAGCGTTGTAAAATGATAATTTGCAATTTTCGGTCTTGCATCGCTCACAACCGACAAAAGTGTTGATTTTCCGACGTTTGGAAACCCTACAAGACCCACATCGGCAAGAAGCTTAAGTTCAAGCTTTATCTCTCTTTTTTCGCCTTCGGTTCCGTTTTTTGCAAATTTCGGAGCCTGCCTTGTCGGAGTTGCAAAATGAGTGTTTCCCCATCCGCCGCTGCCGCCTTTTGCGATAACAAGCTTTTGCCCCAAACGGTTTAAATCCGCAAGAATTTTTCCTGTTTCGGCATCACGCACAATAGTTCCGACCGGAACCGTAACATACAAGTCCTCGCCGTTTTTTCCGAAACATTTTGCACTTCTTCCGTCGCCGCCGTTTTGCGCTTTATACTGTTTTCTGTATCTGAAATCCG
>CABUQL010000351.1 GCA_902493665.1 uncultured Eubacteriales bacterium | reverse complement strand
AATCGTCATCAAAAAGTTTGCGTCTTTGATATACGGGTCGCCCGAACCTATAAACTTGCTCATCTGATTGTCAAGCTCGTTTGTTGCCTCGCTGTCAAGATTTTCGTTATAACTTTTTTGTACAAGCGACGCCATCAGCGAAATTCCCGAGTTTACGTATGACGGCATCTGGTCTCTTGAAAGCGTCATCGAATATGTTCTGACACCGTTCTCGTTTGAGACGGGAACAAGATTGTTTTTAAGGTCACCGACAAGAACATCGCCTATTGACTCTGCAAAACCGATAAACTTGCCCGTTGCGTTCTCATCCGTGCCGAATATGCTTTCGGCAAGATTATTTTTCTTGTCAAATGACAAATCGGTATCGTTATCATATTCATATACATAGCCGCCGCCGTTTGAATATTTTGATATAACATAATTATCCTGGGTCTGATTAAGATACCAATAACTTGCACCGCCATTTACCCCTGCTTCTTCTGTTGTATGCTCGGTTCGTGACATCGGGTTTCCGTTAAGGTTAAACTTATTGCTCATATACATATTGTACAGGCTCTCTCCGTCAACCGTTGCCTTTGCCGTAACGTCAACCGAAAAATTGTCCGAATACAAAACTTTTTTAAGCGAGTCCTTGCAGGTGGTATATCCATTTGCGCTGTCAAAGTTTGCAAAAACCGCACCTGTTAAAAGAACAACTCCGACGCCAAGGCTGATAAATGCTTTAAAATGCTTATTTGTCTTCATAAAACTTCATTCCTTTCAAAAGCGCAGCGCACTTTCGCTGCTCTCTTTAATTTATCAGACATCATTCTGCCGGCAGCATTTACTTTATGTCTGATTATGGTTATATTATAAAACACGGTTATTGAAAATTTTTTAAGTACAGATAAATAATTTATAAATAATTTTTTGTAAAATAAAAATTTATTTTACATTTATCTTACAAATTGAATATTTTATTGAAATATTTGGAATTTTGTTGTATAATAAAAAGGCGTTGGGGATTCCAACGCTTGGGTAAGACTTAAAACAGTATAAAACTGGGCGGTTATGCCATCCTCTCATTTTTATTTAGAAAGGGGGGATAGCTTATGGAACAGTACATAATTTTTATGATACTTTTATTATTATTAATAATATCCATAAAAAAATAACGCCCACCACCAAGTAGTGCGTTATTTTTAAAACAATACACTTTGGCATAACCGTTTAAGGTCTTACCCTTTTGTATTTTTATTATATTATGTTTTTTTGAATTTGTCAAGTGAAAAGTTTTGTAAAATAAAAATTTCATTTTACAATTGGGTGGTGCAAAAATATAAAATATTTTGAATTTATTGCCCAAAGCCCATACGGCCGCCAAGCCCGACTGCAATGTAATATTTTATATTTTCGCTGAATCCCCCCTGTCAGCTTACGCTGACTTGTCTCCGCTGTCCGCTTCGGTCGGCGATAAGCGGTTGCCACCGGCAACCATCGCCCCTTTAGGCAAGGGAGGCATTGCCACCGGCAACCATCGCCCC
>CABUQL010000350.1 GCA_902493665.1 uncultured Eubacteriales bacterium | reverse complement strand
CGTATCAAAGACTGTCACATATTTTTATGGACACTATAAATTTGCCTTGTTTGGTTGCTATGATTCAAGTTTTATCGACGAATTGGAATAAGACCTCTTTTCTCTTGATTATTATGTCAAAATATGCTAAAATAAATCAAAAAATATCAAAGAGGTCGCAGAGCAATGAAAAACAAGGAAATAACGGTGCTTGATCAGGCGATACACATCAATAAGGACGATTATTTTTCTTTAACGGATATTGCGAGATATAAGAATCCGGATGCGCCTGCCGATGTGGTCAAAAACTGCTCAGACGCAAGGATACGATAGAGTTTATCGGGTTGTGGGAGCGACTGAACAATCCGGATTTTAACGTGGTCGAATTCGACCAGTTTAAAAATGAGGCGGGACACAATTATTTTACGCTTTCGCCGAAGAAATGGATAGAGGGAGTTAATGCCATCGGGTTGGTTTCAAAAGCAGGAAAGGTAATTTGGTGTTAAAATAAGGATAGAACAAAATCGTCGGGCGAAATTTTGGCCTTTTTAGAAAATTCAAAAGGTTTGAAAAAAGGAATAGGGATATAAGCAATTTCGATATGCAAAAAAAGAACGATTTACAGGGAAAAGAAAGAATCAATTTAATAAAAGCAATAGCTATTGACATTTCAATAGTTCTAGCTGCTTTTATTGTATCGACGGGGATTTGTTATCTGCTGCAATATTTTAAGGTGGACGTTTTAAATTATATAATCATTTATATTTTGGGGATTCTGTTGACTGCAGTATTTACAAAGGGTTATATATATTCAGCGCTCTTATCGGTCGTAAGCGTTTTTGGCTACAATTTCTTTTTTACGGTGCCGAAATACACCTTTCATTTTAATGATAAGATGTACATGGTCACGTTTGTTCTGATGTTCGCCGTAGGCATCGTTACAAGCGCGATAACCTTTCAGCTGAAACGTAAAATGTTGCAAATCAATGCGTTGAATCTTGAAAAAGCGCAACTGAAAAGCGATGCGGAAAAAGAACAGTTGAAGGCTACTTTGCTGCGAAGCATCTCCCACGATTTAAGAACGCCGCTGACAACAATGAAAAACGGCGCTGAGATCGTCTTGGAAAAACAGGATCTGTCTGTCGAAGATCGGACTGAAATTCTGAATGATATTGTGGCAAAAGCAAATTGGACGATACGTCTTGTGGAAAATCTTCTTTCGCTGTCCCGTATCGATAATGAAAAGCTGACGGTAAAAAAAGTTCCGGAAGCGGTAGAGGAAATCATTCCTCAGTCGGTCAGAAATTGCAAGGGCGTATTAGGTAACAGAAAAATTCATTATGAAATGCCGGAAGAATTTTTGCTGGTGCCGATGGATGCGACTCTGATCATGCAGACAATCGGAAATATATTGATCAATGCGGCAAGACATACCTCGGAAAATGGGAATATATGGATCAAAGTGTGGAATACCGGCAGAAACGCAGTGTTTCGGATCAGTAACGACGGCGAAAAGATACGAGACGAAGATCTTCCGCATATTTTTGAAATGTAC
>CABUQL010000349.1 GCA_902493665.1 uncultured Eubacteriales bacterium | reverse complement strand
TTTAATGTGATCGATAAAATGGCATCAGATGCTATGGAAAGTGGAAGTCCATCCAATACAAGAAAAGCAATCACAGCAGAAGATGTAAAAGAAATTTATAAAAATTTATGGTAGATGTTATAAAATTGCCAAACTCCTAAGAAACATATAACATAAACAAAGATAATCATAAATGAAAACTCCAAAAATATAAAAAATAAAACTCCAAAAAACATATAAAACTCAAACACATATAATTCGAAAAACCTAAAAAGAAAAGAACAACCATATTATGAACGTCAAAATGGTTGTTCTTTTCTTTTTTTGTTGGTATTGAAAATGATCAGCCAGCTAATCGTGAATTAACATTCTGGAAAAGTGGTTTTTCAAAGTTATAATTTGCCCGATTTACACGAAGATAGCCATATTTCTTCGCATATTTAAACTGTAGATAAATCTTTTTCTTAGAATAAGTTAATTTCTTTAAAATTACTGCTTTCCCTTTTGGTACACGAAAAGCAACTTTTTTGCTGCCAGCTTTTTTATAAAAAGTTACTTTTTTGGCAGTGATAAACTTATTTTTTGCAAAATATCTGGAATATTTATCTTTTCTGTTTTGTCCAAGTTCGCTTCGTATCGTTTTTGTAGAAGATGCAGTTCTAATGAATTTTTGCTTACTGTATTTAAAAGGCAGTGTCCAATTGATCCATCCGGTTTCCATAGGTTGTACACGATGTTTAACGGTAATCCCTTTTTTATTGGCAGTAACGATTTCTTCAGCGTAAGATGATCGATTATTAAAAGATTTTACAACGCGAAATTGGTTGGATTTTTTGTTATAAGTAAAGATTTCATTATAAGTAACGTAGTCATTTTCACCACGGCCAATGATCTGGATAAATGTATGTTGTGTGCTCATTTTTGCATATTTTACAGTGAGGTAATAACAGTCGTGATCACGGAGAGATATTTCTGTGGTCCTTTTTCCATTTAGATAGATCGTAAAACGGTTGATGTACCAGCCTTCTTGATCGGGTGTTGTACGGATGATCACAGAATCAGCATTTTCGTCTCCAGTGAGGTCAACATTACCAACATAAGTTCCAGAAGTTTTTGTTTGAGGTATGTTTTTAACAGAAGCTTTTGCAAATGATGGTGTCATAATGCATAATGTAAAAGCAAAAAGAAAACAACCTAAAATCCTGCATACATTTCTTTTCATAAGAAAATCCCTCCTTAAAATTATGAAAGCTAATTGTTTCTGATTATATTTTAACATATTTTATTGTAGAAAATGCACAAAAATATGGTATGTATAATAATTAAATTAAAGAATGTGACGAAATTAAAAAAAGTGCTTATAAAAGACATAAAAAGTGTGTATAATAATGCATTGACAAGAAATAAGCAGGAAAGAACGCAGTGAAGATTGCACACAATAGAAAGTGGAGATCCGCAACGAGTTTGGTTGAGGGTCTCCACTATTTTTTTGCCTTATTTCTTGAAGAAAAGCAACAATTTATCACAACAAGAAGAGGAGAAAAGAAAATGCCACAGAATAAAAGAGAA
>CABUQL010000348.1 GCA_902493665.1 uncultured Eubacteriales bacterium | reverse complement strand
TTTTAAACTCTTCGACCTCTAATTTTAGGAAAATTTTGTTTTCCGCCCATGCAGTGTCGCAGAAAGGCTTTGTGCCTTTCAAGGATGACAAGGTGAAAAACGGGAATTTAAAAAATTTGAGGCATATTGTGTTCGACTATCCGGTGCCAAGGCACAGGAAGTCGAAAACGTCATTTATTTGTGACAGATTTTATGATGTTTAACAAAAAAATCAACTTTTGAAACAGACGCTTTATTACTTATTGATTTTCGCAAAGGAGAAAAACATGGAAAACTTTAAATCAGGTTACGTCGGCATTGTCGGCATACCGAACGTTGGAAAAACAACACTTTTAAATGCGCTGATCGGGCAGAAGATTGCCATAATTTCACCCAAACCGCAAACAACGAGAGGGAAAATTCTCGGCATTATGCAAAAAGAAAATATGCAGGTTGTTTTTCTTGACACTCCCGGATTTCACAAACCGAAAAACAAACTCGGCGAAAATATGATAAAATCGGTAAACGAAACAATATCTGAGGTCGACCTTCTTTTAATGGTTGTTGAGCCGACGGAAGAAATAAGAAGCGCCGAGATTGAAATTATTGAAAAAACAAAAAACATTCCGACAATTTTAATAATCAACAAATCCGACACGGTTAAAAAAGACGCGCTTTTACCCGTAATTGCAAAATACAGCGAATTAAAAAGCTTTACGGACGTTATTCCGATAAGCGCAAAAACGGGCGACGGGCTTTCATATGTTGAAAAAGCCATTGAAGAAAACATAAGCGAAGGTCCGATGTACTACCCTTCCGACGCCGTTACCGACCAGAGCGAAAAACAGATTGTTTCCGAAATTATAAGAGAAAAAATGCTTATGCTTTTGGACAAAGAAGTTCCGCACGGAATTGCGGTTGAAATCGTAAAAATGAAAGAGGGCGACAAACTCACCTCCATTTCGGCAAATATTTTTTGCGAAAAGGAAAGCCACAAAGGAATAATTATCGGAAAAAACGGCGAAACACTTAAAAAAATCGGTGCTTTATCACGCCGCGACTGCGAAAAGCTTCTTGACAAAAAAGTATTTTTGGAGCTTTGGGTAAAGGTTAAAAAAGACTGGAGAAATTCAAATTTCCTTATGAAAGAATTCGGGCTGACTCAACAGTAATTTTTTAAGTTACAGAAAATTTTGACAACATAATAAGACGTAATTTTGCAGATGATGTTATTATAAAAGCAAGGTGTTAAAATTTTAAGACACACGCATTTAAAAAGGAGAATCTGCAATGGACGAAAACTTTTATTGGAATGTCTTTAAAAACACGGGAAGCGTTGAAAGCTACCTTTCTTATAAATCGGCACAAAACACAAACACACAGAATACACAAAACACAAATGACAAGGCACCAGAAACCAAAACCCAACGTGGTTTATAAAGGCAAATTTCTCATAATGCTACGTCAAAATGCTCGTAAACCCACAAAGGATTTACTCCGTTTTTTCATTGTCTTATAAAAAATTTGCTCTTTTTAAACTCTTCGACCTCTAATTTAGGAAAATTTTTGT
>CABUQL010000347.1 GCA_902493665.1 uncultured Eubacteriales bacterium | reverse complement strand
GCCCTTGCGGACGGACGGGACAGAGTATACTGAAACGCAGGATTCGGTAAAAGTAAGTTTGAGTTTTCCCCAAGGCAAGATTACGGCGGAATTTACGCCCGAAAACGTACGACTGATTTCGTCCGGGTTTGATTTTAGCCTGTTAGGCTATGCCGATGCGGATAAAATCGATACATCGCCGCAGGCTGACGGAACAAAACGGATATATTTTACATATCGGGGATACAATTACGGTCTTTTAGTGTCAAGCGGTGTTTTTTCGGGAAAAGAAATCCGTTCGGAAAACGGCGAAATTATTCTAAGTTTTTTTTCCGGAACAGTTTGAAAATTCATGATGTTTTTGATTCATATACAAAAAAAGGCTCCTCATCACTAGTGAGGAGTCTTTTAACTTGTATTAAAATAATGTTAATAAAAAGATTTGCCATTTGCTCTTTTTTATGATAAAACGCAAGGAAAAAAGACGAGGCGTTTTATCCTTGGCTCGCTTTTTTACACAAAAAACGCGACCTGAATCGGTATTCGATTCAAGTCGCGTTTGGCGCACCATGAGGAGTTCGAATCCCCAACCTTTGGTTCCGTAGAGATGCTTTTCGGGTGTTTTTTACCCCTTTTTGATAGTTCGCTTCTGATACATAAAACTCATAAAAAACAGGCAAAAAAGTACGGTTAGAACGACTTTTCGGCCTGTTTTCTTTATTTTTTACCCTTTTGTGCTATTAAAAATAAGCAAAAATCAAAGACAACGCCCAAAGGTCAAATGCACGAATTCCTGCACGTTTGTTAGAATTTTGGTTAGAACGAAAAAGGTCGGTTTGATTGATATTGATTTTTATTATCGGGCTTGTTTCTATTTGACAAAACTAATTTAATTAGTTATAATTATATATAAATTAGTATAAGGAGGCTTTTCAAATGCCGCGTTTGGGACTTACGGCGGATACAATTATAGAAACTGCCGCGCAAATGGCAAACGAAATAGGGATAGATAAAATCTCTATCAAGCTACTTGCTGAAAAGTGCAATATCAAATCGCCGTCCTTTTACAATCATTTTACGAACTTGGACGAAATCAAAAACGGCATTATGCTTTATGGCTGGAAGCAACTCGAAGAAAAAGCGTTGCGTGCAGCCGTCGGCGTTTCAGGATATGATGCTGTGAAAGCGATTTGCTATGCGTTTTACGATTATGCTACGAGCAATGCGGGCATATTCGACGCCATGCTTTGGTACAACAATTTTCAGGACGAAAGGGCTCATAAAGCAACACAAAATATGTTCGATATGATTTATAAGATCACCGCGTCGCTGAACATATCCGAACAGAACAGCCGCCACCTCGTGCGTATGTTCCGCTCCTTTTTGGAAGGCTTCTGTCTGCTCGTCAATAAAAAGTCATTCGGCAACCCGTTGCCTGTATCGGACACCTTTGCTCTATCGGTCGATACCCTGATTGCGGGCATGAAATCTTTGGAAAATAAATAATACAGGGAACGAAACAATATGATACAGAATTTAGGCGGCAGGATCGTAAATAATTGGCTGTATCGC
>CABUQL010000346.1 GCA_902493665.1 uncultured Eubacteriales bacterium | reverse complement strand
TTCACGAAGCGCCTGTAAGAATAACTCTTAAAAACTGCCTTCCTTTCAACTGATTAATAAAATTTCTTTTGAGTTTTAATCATAAAAAATAAGATTGAATACAATTGATTGTTTAGTCACATTATTTACATTGAATTTGAGTATACCTTTGCCGGCAATTCGTGAATTGCCCCTACAATGCTGATATAAATGACTTTCCCCCGCAAAACGAGAGTTTTGCGCGTAAGTTTTTGCCAAGCTTTTTTCAAAAAAGCGGGGTTTTTCCAAGTTTTTTTCAAAAAGCGGGGTTTTTGCCAAGCTTTTTCAAAAAGCAAAAAAACACTTATTTCATAAATTCCGTTGCGGCGATTTTGTCGTACGGTGCTTCTTTTTCAAGCTCACCCGCCTCTTTCATAACATCCTGCAAAAGCTTAAATCCGTCCTCTTTCAAAAGCGGCGAATCGCACCAAACGTCAATGTCTTTGTAACGTTTTACAACTGTTGTAAGTATGCTTATGTCAGTGTCGGGAAACGACGGAGCAATTGCAAGCGCAATGTCCTCGGCGGAATTTTCCTTAACCCATTCCTGACCTTTTTTTATCGCCTTGTTAAACTTCTTTATAATATCCTTGTTCTTTTCCATGTAACTTTGTTTTGCAAAGTAAGCGGTGTAGGGGATTTCGCCGGCTTCCTGACCTATAGATGTTAAAATGTAGCCTTTGTTTTCAAGCTCAATCATCGACGCCGTCGGTTCAAAGAGCGTAACATAATCCGCATTTCCGCCCGAAAACGCACCCGCCATCAGCGAAAACTGAATACTGTCGTCCAAAAGCGCATCGGTTTCGGGATTGACGCCGTTTTTCTTCATCACATACTCAAAAGTCATTCTCGGCACTCCGCCTTTTCTGCCGGGGATAATAGTCTTTCCCTTTAAATCGTCCCAGCTAAAGTTTTCGGTCTTGTTTCGTCCCACCAAAAACGAGCCGTCACGCTTTGTAAGCTGACAGAAAACCTTCGGATAATCTGCTTTGCCCTCATTGTAAACGTAAATTGCCGCTTCCGGTCCCGCAAACCCTATACCCATCTGATCGGATAAAACAGCCGCCATAACCTTGTCGGCGCCCTGACCGTTTGAAAGCTCGATTTCTAAGTTTTCATCTGCAAAAAATCCTTTGTTTATCGCCACATACTGCGGTGCGTAAAAAACAGAGTGCGTAACTTCGCAAAGCTTAACTTTTGTCATTTTTTCGTTTTTGTCACAGCCTGTAAGCGGTGCGCACATTGTAAAGATGAGCATTATGCACACGATTGAAAAATACTTTTTCATTAAACTGCCTCCAAAAAAATATTGTAAACTGCCGATTGGATTTTGCAGAATTTATACCAAAGGGCAGATTACTTTTTAAAACTGCTTCATTATGACTTTTTCGGTAAAAACAACAATTTTGTATAAAAGCGCCGCAACAATCGCAAGAATTATTACACTTGCCATAACAAGATCAAGCTTAAACACCTGACCGCCGTAAACTATGAGATATCCAAGCCCTGCTTTTGAAACGAGAAATTCACCTGCAATAACTCCGACAAGCGACAGACCGATGTTTATTTTCAT
>CABUQL010000345.1 GCA_902493665.1 uncultured Eubacteriales bacterium | reverse complement strand
AGAAACAACACGGAAATGCGGAACATAATCGCAACGCTGCAGCAGGAACAGTTCAGAATAATACAAAAAAATCTCACCGAAAATTTTGTCGTCCAAGGATGCGCCGGCTCCGGAAAATCACAGTGCATATTCCACAGGCTGTTTTATATGCGCAAAGAATTATCGGATGATGGCTGGAGCAATGTTCTGCTGTTAACGCCTACCAAGTTATTTAAAAACCATTCAGCAGATTTGATACAAAAATTTCAGCTTTTGGGAATAAACAACTGCTCCATTGCGGAGTTGTACAAAGAAATTCTGTCAAGCTTCGATTCGCGTTTTAAAGACCGTCAGTACAGATTTGAACTTTCGGAAGAGTATCTCCCCGACAGTTATCTGAAAATTGTATACAACGACGCAATGATTACAAAAGTCGAGGAAGAAATCGACTCTTCAATAAAGCAATATATTAAACAAGCCTGCGATTCATTAAAGATTGATATGGTTGAGCCGATAAACAACGAAACCGTCGCAAATCTAATTATCAAGTTGGATGAAGAAATCACAGCTTCCAAAAAACGCGAATCTCTTCTCGCAACGGATTCCGAATACGAAGAAAGAAGCAATACTTACGCAAAACAGCAAAAAGCTCTTGAATCATACGAAAACAAACTCGAAAAATTCAAATCCGAGCGTGCCGAAAGCGAAAAATCGCTCAAAGAGCTTAACGAACTGATAAAATCCGCGGCGTCGGCTAAAAGCGCTTTAAATATTTATGCTCATGAAAGGAAGAAAAAATATACTTCGGCGAAGAAGCTGCTGTCCGATGCCGAAAAAGCCTTCGGAAACAATTACACGCCTGATGTGCCGCTCAAATATGCCCGCAGACTTTCCGCCATGCGCGATATCACTGCCGGAGAAGAATATTCAAAAGACGAAGAAACAATCATTTCCCTTGAAAACAACCTCGCAGAAACGGAAAAATCCATCTTGGTATTTTTAAATGGAGAAACTCAAAAAAGCCTGTTAACCGCATATCAAGAAAAAAGCAATACGGTAACAAGGTCTTCTGATTCGATTTCATCCTCGTATTTATTGTTGACAGCATATCAAACAAAAAGCAAAACTCTGACAGACAAGATAATGGATGCCTCGGTCAATATCGAGAAAATAAAAATAAGTCTTCAGGAATATGAAAACTGGCTTAAAAGCAAAAGCTCCGAGCTCGGCGGATATGAAGCAAGCACAACCGTCAGTTCTTCCGAGCTGGAGCGTGTACGCCGCAACCTCTCGGGAATCGCGAATATTATTTTTGAACAGGTAATTTGGAACACGCTTACTCCGTATAAAGAAGAAAACAATATCAATTCTCTTGACGTAACGCTTATGAGCGACGGTCACAGGAAAGAAACACGAATACTCTATAAGTCGGATTTGCTCTTCTATATTAAAATATACATGAAGATTTATTCAAACGATAAACTTCAGCAATACAAATATTTGTGCATAGACGAAGGGCAAGACTTGCATAAAGCAGATTACGATATTCTGCGCGCAATGTTTCCGAACGCAGTATTTAATATTTTCGGAGATACCGCACAGGCACTGCATAC
>CABUQL010000344.1 GCA_902493665.1 uncultured Eubacteriales bacterium | reverse complement strand
TTCCCATACCTTTGGCGATGGTAAAAAGTTTCCTTACAAAAGAGCCGTGCGATTTCCCGCAAGATTTTAGCATTGAAAATTACAGCGTTTGTCGGCGCGAACCGACAAAAATTCTGCACGACGGGCAAAAAATCGATTTGGGCGGCAGAACACTGCTCGTTGTTCACACCCCCGGACATTCGCCGGGGCACTGCTGCTTTTTCGAGCCGGAAAGAGGCTATCTGTTTAGCGGCGACCTGATTTATAAAGGCAAACTTGACGCTTTTTATCCCACTACAGATCCCATGCAATTTATGCATTCCATTAAAAAGGTGAAAAAACTTCCCGTAAAAAAGATTTTACCGGGGCATCACAGCCTTGATGTCCCCGTTGATCTGATAGAAAAAATCGACTTGGCATTCAAACAATTATACGCACAAAACAAACTCCATCACGGCAGCGGAATCTTCGACTTTGAGGAGTTTTCCTTGCACATTTGATTATTGCGCCTTTATTGCTTTGGACTCGGATAATACTTCTTTTATTATAACGACTATTTATACGCCGTCGCGTAAAAAACTCGGCGGAAACGTACTTTGTATAATCCGTGCCGTCTATCGTTATGGTATATTTGTTCGGGGATATTACCTGCATATTTTCTCCATTAAAAAGGGCTTGTCCTATTCGGACTTGTCCTCGCCGTTCAGTTTGTTTAACTCATCTTGCGTTTTTAAGTATTCATTGCTTAGCCGTTGCATTTTGTTAGACAGCCTTTGCTTATGTTCTTTCTGTTTATCGTTTGGATATTTTCCGAGCCAATAAAAATAAGTCTGCACTAAAAAAATATTGACTATAATCAATGGAACATCTAAAATTCTTAATATTTCTTGAAAATAAGTTACTACATTGCTCACATTATTATATATTGGATAATACGGAGAATTACCTATAATCGGACTTGAAAATACAATATCTTGCCAATATTTAAACGCAATATATATACCTGTATATATCAAATGCAATATTACAATAATACAAAAAACAACAATCATAGATATAAAAAATATCTTCTTTTTCTTCATTCTTCTCTCTCCTTTTTTCTTCAAATGTGTAACAAGTTATATAAAAAGTCAAGCGTTTTAGCGTGAATTGTCGGAAAAAATTGCAATTCCGTTTGAGCGTACCCTTGAAAGACCCAAAGACGCGTTCTCAAGGTTGGTTTGAGCAGTGAGCGTATCAAAGCGCTGGAATATGTTAAAACCTACGTTTGAGAACATAAAAAAACCGCTCTTTTAACAAGAACGGTTTTTGTCGTTTTTGACCACTGTAAGGTCAGTTTTTGTTATAGGTGTTTGAGGTCAGTTTCTTTTTGCGGCGCAGCGCCACCGGTTTTATTTCGCCGTGCGCTTTGAGCCACTCGACGGCGTCGGAAACGGTCTTTGTAAAGTCCGTGGTTTTATAACCTAATTCGCAGTCGGCCTTTCTGTGCGAAAAATTGGCGTTGGCTGTGAGCGTATACAGCGAATAGCTTGTGTAAAGCGGCGGTTGCTTGCGTATGTTGTAATAAATCTCCGAAAGCGGCGCCGTAAGACGAGCAAACCACATTGGCAGCACCGTCTTTATCTTTTTGCA
>CABUQL010000343.1 GCA_902493665.1 uncultured Eubacteriales bacterium | reverse complement strand
GTGTTTTTCAAAACGTTCTCGCTTCAACTTCATCCATTTCTCAATGCTCGCAAGATTATAGATGACGTGATGCTCCATACATTTGCGCACTTCCATTTCAAGCGCAATCCACGGGAAAGAGGGGAAACGCATATCGTTTTTCTGCAAGAGTTCAAGTGCTTTCTGCCTAAACATAACGTCTTGTGAAAGTGCCATATCAGTAATGATTGTAGTCTTGCGCTTGCCCATGCTTCCGCAAGTCATAGACACTATCGGAAGGGCGTTTATGAAACCGCAATTTTGAGCCTCTTTATGTCGTAAAATATCCACTGCGATTTTGCGTCTGATATACTCAAAAATAAGCCACGCAAAAGGCAGTAAACTCCACCACGGAAAGTGCTTGAAAATGACTTGCAAATCTATGGCGAGTTTCCTTGCAATCGTGTATATCGAAACGAAGTCAAACGACACCGAGAAATACAAAAAGTATGCAAAGAACGATATGACGATACTCGTCAAATTCAGACTGCAAAACCAAATAATTGCCCACACAATCGGTATCCATTTTTGACAGCTTAAAAAGGAAAAATATCCTATGATAAATTGCCTTGTCGGACGTGTTATTTTTCGTGAAATTAACTTGTGGATTTGTAGCGGTTTTGAGCCCTTGTTATGCTTTGTGTTAGGGGTTGAATACAACTTCTTTATAACAAAGAAAAGGGCAAAACAATCACGAGAATTTGTGCCGCGACGCCCACTTTTTCGCCTACGGTTTTACCGTATAATATGAAGTTGTCAAGGTTCGCAAACAATCTCCAAAACTCAACGAATTTGTCTTTGAAATCGCCAAAGTCGGATGGAAGTATAGACTCCCATTTTATAGCGTTTGAGCCGTCGAAAATGCTCGGATTAAATTCTGCATCTATACCGAATAGTTTGCAGAAGTAATATTTTATCGAGTGAATTAAGTCGGTTAAACGCTCGAATATGCGAATATAGGACGTTTTGAACACAAGCGCAGCGAGTAAGATAAACGCTATTGTAACAAGCACGCTTATCACTATGTACGCTATGTTTTTCTTGCTCATAAGCCGCCTCCTATATTGGTTGCTACATTGAGTATTCTCGCCTCGTTATCGGTCGTAATAGAAGGCAATCGGCTACCTGTAAATATCAAGTAGCCGACTGCGAATACAACCAAAATAATGAGCAGAATACATACGATTCTTTTCACTGTTTTCATTGTATCTCCTTGCGCGTTTTGGCACTATTATGGACTTGTGATTTATGCTTTGCTTTACGCTTTTCTTTGGCGGATTTTATCGCCTTGAAAGGAGCGCAAATAACGAGCCAAATTCCTTTGAAGATATACGGCAGTATCGGCGCAAGAAGTATTAGGCAAATGATGAGAATGATAACTGCAATGATTATCTTCCACCATTCCAACTTCTGTGCCGGAGCGGTAAATCCGTTTATAACGTCGGTAGGACTGGACACAACGGGAATGACGTGATATACGCCGTCCTTGTTGAAAGTCAGTTCTATGATGTCAAAGTCAAGGAATATGGTTTCGCTTGCAATATAGGTGTCAGCCTCGTCCTCGGGAACATAATTGCCTTCGTTGTCACTTCGTCC
>CABUQL010000342.1 GCA_902493665.1 uncultured Eubacteriales bacterium | reverse complement strand
CATTTTAATGCCGAAACGGCACTTGAAAACACACATGCTTTTTTATAATTCATTCCTTTTGTTACTGCAAATGCAAACGCTCCGTGAAATACATCACCCGAGCCGTTTGAATCTATTGCATCAACCAAAAATGCAGGATATTTTTCTGCATTTTTACCGTCAAAAACAATTCCGCCGTGTTTTCCCCTGGTTATTACAATAACTTTCGGGGAATACATATCATACAAAATTTTTGCGGCTTTTTCGGCAGTTTCTGCTTTTGTAAACTTAAGTGCAAATTCCTCGGACGGAATTAATATATCCGCAAGAGGCAAAAGCTTTTCAACACCTTTGTAAAGTCCGCCCGCGTCATACAAAACCAATGTATTGTTTTCTTTTGCAATTCTTGCACCTTCTATAGCTGCACTTAAATCGTTTCCGTCAACCATTAAAACCTCTGCTTCGCAAATTGCGCGGATATCTTCTTTTGAAAGCTCGGTAGGAGGGAGGTTTCCTTTGAAAAACACACATGTTCTTGACGCAGTATCCTTTGCAAGATATATGCACGAACAAAATGTATCATATCCCGGTTTTATTTTTATAAAACTTGTATCTACATTGTATTTTTCAAAATCCTCTTTTAAAAATTTTGCGTTGCCGTCATCGCTTAAATTTCCTATAAAAGCGCAGTTCTCGCCGAGTTTTGCCGCTGCAACGAGTCCTGTTGCGCAAGGACCGCCGCCGCTTACCTTCATTGAGCTTGCACGCATTTTTGTGTCTTCGGCAGGAAATGTGTCGATTACATAAAGCGTATCCGATACATTTGCGCCTATTCCTATAATTTTGTTTTTTCTCATATTAATCTCCGTTCCAAAAAAGGATTAAAGAAAAGATTTTTTTAATGTCGCTTTTATGCGTTATGCCTTTCCGTCCGCTCCGAGAAGCTTGATTTTATCAAGCGCAAGTGCCTTGACCGCATCAATCGGACGTTTCATAAACAGGTCGATTGCAAGGCTTCTGTTCGGGTCATTTAAAGTTTCAATTGTTCCCTCGGCAAAAGCGCAGCATACATCTGTACCGATATTCATTTTGCGGACTCCTGCTTTTACGGCAGCCTTTACCTGCTCATCGGGTATTCCCGAACCGCCGTGGAGAACAAGAGGAATACCGCCTGTAGCCTCTCTTATTGCCTTAACTCTGTCAATATCAATTTTAGGAGTCTTTTTATAATGTCCGTGGGCATTGCCTATGAGCACCGCAAGACACGTAACGCCCGTTCTTTTCACAAATTCAGCCGCTTCGCCGGGATTTGTAAATTCGTCCATGGCATCATCATTTACACTTCCGATATGGCCTAACTCGCCCTCAACATAAACGTCAACCGACGAGCATATATCAACAATGTGCTTTGTATTTGCAACGTTTTCTTCAAACGGATGAACCGAGCCGTCGTACATTATGCCTGTTGCACCCCAGCGAAGCGCCCTTTGAGCCACCGTTTCCGACGGGCCGTGATCCAAATGAAAACAAATCGGAACACTTGCTTTTCTTGCCGCAGCAACAATTGACGGGCTGATATAAAAGCCGACCTCTTCACTTAAAAGGCGGGGATAAACCTGCATAATAACAGGCGCTTTTGCCTCTTCGGCAGCCTTTGCAACTC
>CABUQL010000341.1 GCA_902493665.1 uncultured Eubacteriales bacterium | reverse complement strand
TTAAAAAAATACTATGACAGCGGAGAAATGAGCAGTACATACACTTCGATTTTGTTTATACTCGCCGTTTTTCTGGTATCGCGCTATACAAACGGATATTTTTTCGGAATAGTTTCATCGCTGCTGAGTGTGATTTTTATAAACTACTATTTCACATATCCCTACTTTGCACTTAATATGTCACTCCCGGGATACCCAATTGTAATTGCATCAACAATAATTGTAGCCATAATAACCTCTGCAATGACAACAAAACTTAAACATCAAAATACGCTGAAAAACATAGCAAATGAAGAAAAGATGCGTTCAAATCTTTTAAGGGCGATATCACACGATTTAAGAACGCCTCTTACAACCGTGCTCGGCGCAGTGAGCGGAATTATCGAAAATGAAGACAAACTTACAATGGATGACATAAAAGAGCTTTTGGCAGATGTGAAAAACGAAGTCGAGTGGCTTATTGCAATTGTGGAAAATCTTCTTACAATAACAAAAATCAACAGCGATGTAAAGCAGATTAAAAAATGCAGCGAAATCGCCGAAGAAATTGTAACGGAATCGGTAAATAAAATTAAAAAACGCCATACTGACGCACCTGTATTTGTTAAAATTCCGAGCGAAGTTTTGTTTGTGCCTATGGACCCGCTCCTTATTGAACAGGTTATTATAAACATTATCGAAAACTCAATCCGTCACGGACAAACTGTTTCAAAAATAGATGTAAGCCTTGAAAAATCAGGCAGCTTTGCAAAATTTACGATATGCGACAACGGAATAGGCTTTGGCGACCCTAAGACTGTTTTTAAACAGTCCTCATCGGGAATTACAGTGAAAAAAGGCGACACCACAAAAAATATGGGAATCGGTCTTTGCGTATGCAAGTCAATAATTGACGCACACGGCGGCACTATTAATGCATCAAACATTATTACAGGCGGAGCAAAAATTGAATTTTATCTTCCGCTAGAAGATGAAACGGACCAGACTATACAACACCACATAAAGGATGAAAAATATGAGTAAACAAACAGTTATGATAGTTGAAGATGAAGGCAGTATAGCAAAATTCATTTCAACAATTTTAAAAGCAAACGACTACTGTGTAGTGTCGGCACAAAACGGAAAGGACGCCTGCGATTTGGCGTCAAGCCACATTCCCGACATAATACTTCTTGATTTGGGACTTCCCGATATGGACGGTCTTAAAGTAATTAAAGAAATAAGAGAATGGTCGAACATACCGATAATCGTCGTTTCGGCAAGAGATCATGAACGTGACAAGGTAATGTCGCTTGACGAGGGCGCCGACGATTACATAACAAAGCCTTTCGGAACGGCAGAGCTTCTTGCAAGAATAAGAACGGCGCTCCGTCACAAAAGAACGAGTTTTGACGAAGAGCTTAAGAAAACAAAGGTTTTTAAAGCAGACGATTTATCAATTGATTTTGACAAACGAATTGTAAGCGTCGGTCAAAAGGAAGTTAAGCTTACACAGATTGAGTTTAAAATCGTTGAGCTTTTATGCAAATACTCGGGCAAAGTTTTAACTTACGATTATATGCTTAAAAATATTTGGGGACCTTACGCTTCGGGCGACAACAAAATTCTAAGAGTAAATATGGCAAACATCAGAAGAAAAATCGAAAAAAATCCCGCCGAACCGCATTACATTT
>CABUQL010000340.1 GCA_902493665.1 uncultured Eubacteriales bacterium | reverse complement strand
TGACCTTATAATTACCGACCATCACTCGCTTTGCGAAACAAGTCTTCCCGACTGCACAGCGATTATAAATCCCAAAATACCGGGATATCCTTTTAAAAATCTTGCAGGTGTGGGGGTTGCATATAAGCTTATTTATAAAATGTGCGGCGGCGATAAAAGAATTACCGAAAAATACCTTCCGTTTGCAGCAATAGGCACAATTGCAGACCTTGTTGAGCTTTATGACGAAAACAGACACATTGTAAAAGAGGGTCTGCGTCTTTTAAAAAACACAGACAACATCGGCATTAAAGCACTCTTTGAAGCGTGCGGTGCGGATATTAAAAACGTGTGCGCATCAACAATAGGCTTTATGATAGGTCCCCGTCTTAATGCGGCAGGCAGGCTTTCGTCAGCCGACATATCAGTAAAACTATTAAATGAAACCGACAAAGAAAATGCAAAAATTATTGCAGATGAGCTAAACAAAGAAAATGAATGCAGAAAATCGGAAGAACAGAAAATATTAAAAGAAGCGCTTGAAATTATAGAAAAAGACAAACTTTACGAAAACGAAGTTATTGTTGTTGCAAAAGATAATTGGCATCACGGCGTTATAGGAATTGTTTCATCAAAAATAACCGATATGTTTTATAAGCCGAGCATAGTTATTTCAACCGATGAAAACTCATCTCCGTCAAAGGCATCCGGGCGAAGCATTGAAGGGTTTAATCTTTTTGACGCACTTTCGCACTGCAAAGATATTCTAATTAAATTCGGCGGACATTCGCTTGCGGCCGGACTCAGCATTGAAAAAGAAAAAATCGGCAGCTTTAACCGCATGATTAACGAATACGCAAAAGAAAAGATAACCGAAGAAATTGCGACACCGAAAATTCTTATTGATGCCGAGTGCTCCCTTGAAAACATTTCACTCGAAACCGCAAATGAACTTAAAACGCTCGAACCGTTCGGAATGGGAAACACGACACCGTGCTTTTGCATAAACTCGGTAACAATATCACAAATTAAGTTTTCATCAAACCACGCTTTTATAACATCGTCAAAAGATTCATCTTTTATTACAATGCCGGCGTTTAATATGAAAGACGAAGTATCGTCCTTTCTTCCGGGCGACATTATAGATGTTTGCGGAAATATCGGAATAAACACATACAAAGGCGTTGATTATCCGCAGTTTATAATCCGCGATATACGCCCATCGCACTTTGGATTTATAAACAGAAAAGCAGTTTTAAACGTTTATATGATTATTAAAAATCTTCTCGGCGGAAAAAAACTTAAAACATCAAGCGAGGACCTTGCAAAACTGATATCCGAAAAATTTAATGTAAAAATAAGTATCAATAAACTTTGCGAATCAATGAAAATTCTTTCCGACTTAGAGCTTATAGAATTTAAGCAAACAGAAAACGGACTTTTAATATATGAAAAACAAAATTTTCTTAAAAAAACAAATATAGAAAAATCAAAAACATACCTTTTATACAACGAAAAAAGGAGGAAGTAAAATGAATGAACAGCTTAACACTCTCATAGAAACGGTCAAAAAAAATCAGCCGGGCGCAGACACATCGCAGATTATAAAAGCATATAATTTCGCAAAAGAAGCGCATAAAAATCAAAAAAGAATTTCAGGGCTGCCGTACATTATGCATCCTCTCCAGGTGGCAATAA
>CABUQL010000339.1 GCA_902493665.1 uncultured Eubacteriales bacterium | reverse complement strand
TAGAACCTAATTGAACGTATGTGAAGCTGTCCTTCAAAACGGGCGGAACAATTAACACATCAAAATTCGTGGGTTCCGGATTTGATAATATTTTTCGTATTTCCTGACCGATTTCAATTTGATAAGTATATTCCGAATATCCGTTTACGCTTCTTGACGGCTCGTTGATTGAAACGGTTATTTTCCCATTATCCCAATTGATATAATTTTTAGGATTACTCATAATACCCATTTTTTCAAACAGTTCTCTAAGCGGAACATATACCTCGCCGTTTTCGATAAAAGGTTTATTTGTAAGCTCAATTTTTTCGCCGTTGTTAGTGATTTCAATAGTATAATCGTCAGTTGTCAAATTCGATAATATGCCGCTTGCAAAAACTGTTGTTGAAAGCATAATAACGGCAATAACGGCCGATATGACTGACATAAATCTGCTTGTTGCTTTCTTATTTTTAATCATAACAAATCTCCTTTTCAAAATTTTTTTACTGCTTGCCATTTGCATGGTAAGCGGAAGCTGTTTTGATTTACCTGTCGGAAGCAAAGAAAGAATTGTGCTCACATAGCCTATCCTTTCACTGTCCGTCATATTTTTTGTGACAACCATATCGCATGATATTTCACACTCTGTCATAATTTGCTTTGAAACATACCACGATATCGGGTTAAACCAGTGCACGCATTTTACAAATTCAGCAAACCATTTATATAAAATATCGTGTCTTTTAAAATGCGTCATTTCGTGGCAGAGTATGTTATGAAGCTGTTCGCTTGATAACTCCGTTTTCGGCAAAATCAGCGTAGGTTTCACAATGCCTGTCATAAACGGTGAGGCAACATTTTCCCATACACGGACATTGATTTTTCTGTCGGTGTACTCATCTGTTTCGGGGCAGGATATAAGCTCACCGGTTTTGCGTATTTTTATATTCAGATTTATATACCGTGCAACATTTAAGAGCATTAAAGATATTGCACCGATAAGCCATAAATACGCTAAAATATTCATTCGGTTGTAAATTATCCTATCCCATATAACGGTTGCTTTCTGTAAAAGCTGCGGCTTTTGAGCCGTATCTGCCTGCACAATATTTTCGGCGGTTTCGCCTTGTTCGCTGACAACTTCTTGCTGCGTCTGCTGCGTATGCACCGTTTGTGTTGCAATAGTTTGTACGGGCATTGGATTTACATTAAAACGCACGGGAATCAGCATTACAAAAAGCACACACAGCCATATGTAATAATGCCACGAATACCCGAAAATCTTTTTTGTTATCGGGCGGAAAAGGCTGATAACAACTGCAAGGGCAGAGCCGGCAAATGATGTGATTAAAAAGGTTTTAAATATTTCGTTAATCAATTTTGTCCCTCCTTATCCTTAAAAATCGCTTTTAACTCCTTAATATCCTTATCCGAAAACTGTTCTTCTTCAAAAAGTGCGGCAACAAGATTTTCGGCAGAGCCGCCAAACAGATTTTTAATAAGGCTTTTAACCTGCGATTTTTTATATTCTTTTGCAGTAAGAATAGGTGTGTAATACCAAGCATTGCCGCGTCTTTCGGCAGACAACGCGCCTTTTTCAACAAGTCTTGCCAAAAATGTGGCTATCGTTGTACGTTTCCAGCCTTTTTCTTCAACGGCTTTTCCGATTGCTGCCGAGCCTATCGGGTCGTCCGCTTTCCATACTGCTTTCATAATTTC
>CABUQL010000338.1 GCA_902493665.1 uncultured Eubacteriales bacterium | reverse complement strand
TATTTTGTAAGCTCTCTGTTGACTTTTTCGCTGAATATTTTCGATGTGATTATTTTTGCAAGTTCTTTAAGACTCTTTCTGTCGGCAAGAACGTATATGGAAATAATAATCGACATAAAAAACTGTATAAACGACGATGAAAAGCCGATAACACCGGCAGCATACTTGTTAATATTGTTGATGTTAATGTTTTCCCATACCTTTTCAATATCAAAAAGCTTTGAAAAATCATATTTAATGTAATCAAACGAGTTGAGGAAGCTTATTGCGTTTGAAAGCATATCGGGTAGCTGGATTATAAAGCTATATATGCTCTTTACAACTCCCGGAAGAACAAACGCGATTATAAGCGAAATCACTATCAAAAACACCAAATATACAATTGCAACGGAAATTCCGCGTCTTTTTTTGCGTACAAATTCCCATTTTGCGCCTTCAAGCTTTTTTTCAAGAAATGCACACGGCGGATATGCAAGCATTGCAATTCCAAACCCTATAAAAAACGGCACAAGAAGCGAAAACACTTTCTTTACATATCCGAAAATGTATCCAATGTTATCAAATGTTTTATAAACCGCTATCAGCAAAACGCCGAGTACAAAAAGCCCCAAGTACTTGCTGAACCGCTTAAAACTCATCTTGCACACCCTCCTTTTATAAATATGATATATTTATTATTTTGAAAATTTTTCGATAATCGTGTCGACAATTCTTTCAGATGCATGGCCGTCGCCGTAAGGATTTGCGGTTTTTGCGATTTTTTTGTAAAATGCATCGTCATCGATAAGCTTGTCGGCATAGTATTCTATTGTTTCCATCTGAACTCCGCCCATAAGCACCGTTCCTGCCTCAACCGCCTCCGGACGTTCCGTTTCCGTTCTTAATACAATTACAGGTTTTCCAAGACCCGGAGCCTCTTCCTGAAGTCCACCCGAATCTGTCATAACCATATAGCATCTTTCCATTGCGTTGTGCATTTCAACAACATCAAGAGGTTCGATAAGGTGCACTCTGTCAAGATGTCCGAGCACTTTTTTTGCAACTTCTCTTACCGCAGGATTTAAGTGAACGGGGTAAACAACTTCAATATCATCATGCTTTTCAACAATGTCTTTTACAGCATTGCAGATATTTTCAAGAGGCTTTCCCAAATTTTCTCTTCTGTGAGCAGTCATAAGTATTACTTTTTTTGATTTAAAATCAAGCGATGCCAAAGTAGCGTCTTTAAATTCATAATCAGGTTTAACGGTAGTTTTTAAAGCGTCAATAACCGTATTTCCCGTTATGTAAATTGCACTTTCATCAATATTTTCTTTGAGAAGATTGTTTTTATTGGAAACCGTCGGCGAAAAATGCATATCTGCCATTGCACCCGTAAGTCTTCTGTTCATTTCTTCGGGGAACGGCGAATACTTGTCATACGTGCGAAGTCCTGCTTCAACGTGTCCAATGCTTGTCTGATTATAAAAAGCAGCAAGCGAACCTGCAAAAGTTGTGCTTGTATCGCCGTGTACCAGCACGATGTCGGGTTTTTCCTTTGCAATAACTTCATATATTCCGCTGAGCGCATTTGTTGTAATTGAAAGAAGAGTCTGTCTGTCTTTCATTATATTTAAATCATAGTCAGGTTTAATATCAAAGATTTCAAGAACCTGGTCAAGCATTTGTCTGTGCTGCGCAGTTACGCAAACAATTGATTTGATTTCATC
>CABUQL010000337.1 GCA_902493665.1 uncultured Eubacteriales bacterium | reverse complement strand
GTCAAATCTCCAGACATATCCAATGCTTTGACTTCGATAATCTACGGACTTATAGAGATGACAAGAGGATGTCTTCAAAGCGCAAATTGCGCCTCTTTGCATCTCTCGACCATACTGTGCACGGGTGCGGTTTCATTCGGCGGGTTGTCCGTAACGCTTCAAAACTACACTTTTTTGTCAAAATGCGGACTAAATCTCGGACAAATACTTTTGAGAAAAATCTCGCAATGTGCCGTTTCTATGTTCGTTGCATTCTTAATAGGATTCGCCTTGTGATAAATTTTGTAAAAAGCACAAAAATATTGTGTAAAATTTGACATAATATATTGACTTTTCGGCAATTCATTATGTAATGTAATGGCATAGGAGTTGAATTTTCAACAATTATCCGGAGGAAAACTATGAAAAAAACTTGGAGCAACACGGCACTTGTTGCTTATTCCCTATTGCCTAAAATCGCAAAAGAAATAGACTTTGCGATACAAAGTCGAGTAAAGTCGAGTTTTCAAAGTAGGCATTTGAAAATAGGTGTAAGTAACGAACAATTAATTGGTGAAATTCTCGATCTCACGGACGAGAAAAGAAAAATCGTCAATATGCGATACGTTGTGGCAACCGCGCTCAAACAGATGAAAGATAAAGATAGAAACATCTTGATAGAACGCATAGTAAAGAAAACGACATTTCAAGATATCTCGACCAACGACAATATATCACTGCGAACGGCATTCAGACGAGTGGCAATAGCCGAAGAAGAATTTGCACGCAACCTGCGCAAAAACGGTTACGACGAGCAATGGTTTGAAAAAGAATACGGAAACGACAAACTGATTTTGCCGATAAGACGGCAGATAATGACGGACAAATATTTCGTCGCAAAAAATTTATAATCTCAACGCACAAAAGTAAAAATTGTTGAAAACTATGACTCAATACGGAGCATAGTGTGATTTCCTATTACCGAAATTGCAAAATATGATATGAAAATCTCGCATAATTTGAAAAACAAGCGTTTATTCTCTCGTTTTCACCATTAATCTTTGCCGATTTATATCGTCGAACTGTTTTTAAATCGCAATCTTTTTTACGCAAATTAAGCACTTAAAAACGCCTCGATTAAGATTTTGCGTTTTTCAGTTGATTACAACCAATCGTTTCTGCAAGGTTTATATCGCAAAAAACAGACATCTAACCGTATCAATAGCAGTTTTTGATGCTTATATTGAGATATGCGTCCATATCGAAAATCGTCCACGGAGCAACCTCGGGCGGATACACTCTGAACGTCATCTCTTTGCCCGATACCGGGTGCTCGAATTTGAGCTCGCACGCCCAAAGGCAAAGCGGACATTTGCTCTTGTCGTTATTGCCATACTTCTTATCTCCGACGATGGGATTGCCCATATTGGACAACTGAACTCTTATTTGGTGTCCTCGTCCCGTTACGAGATTGACGAGAACGAGGCTTACGTCTTGTTTGGAGCAAAGCACTTTATAATCGAGTTCGGCGTATTTTGCGCCTTCGGAGAGTGCGGGAACGACCTTTACGGTGTTGGTATCGGCAAACTTTTTGAGATAACAAGTGAGTTTATCGGCCTTGTATCTCGGCGTGCCGTCAACGATTGCAAGATATCTCTTCTCCACTTCACCGTCTCTTATGGCTTGGCAAAGACGAGATGCCGCTTTGGACGTTTTGGCAAACACCATTACG
>CABUQL010000336.1 GCA_902493665.1 uncultured Eubacteriales bacterium | reverse complement strand
AACGGCGTACTTTAAGTATTTCTTAATTTCAACCGCCGTCGGGATTGAGCGCTCTTTGCTTTTTTCTGTCAATAATTTTTCAGTCAGTGCTTTCTTTAGTGCCTCAAGCTCATCTAACCGGGCTTTCGTAGTGTCGCTGAAAATTCCGTTTTCGATTGCTTTTAGCAAATTGGATAACGACTTATTGGTTTGAGCTAAGGCTTTTTCAAGTATTTTGAGATTTTGTGTTTCGGCTGCATCTTGTTGCATTTTTGTTAAAAGGCGTCCGGTCAGAAAGTTTAGATTTTTCTCGGTTGTGATTTGGTCAACGAGTGCGGAAACTACGAGATTTTCGAGAATATCTTTCCGGAATGTTTTATCCTTGCAGCCTTTTACTCGTCTGGCGGAAAAACAACGGTAGTATCTGTATTGTTTCTTGCCACGTGATTTTCCTCCTGCTGAACGCATAGGATTACCGCATTCGCAGAATAATTTTCCTTTTAAGATATATTCAACGCCGGGCACATGTTTACCGTGGCGGTTTGCTTCAAGACGCTTTTGGACTTGTTGGAATATTTCTTCGGGAACAATTCGAGGGAAAATGTTGTCGTATAAAATTCCGTTAACGGTATATCTTCCCGCATACCGCTCTAAATGCAACATGTAATACATAGATTCAGGCGAAAACGGAACGCCTTTTTTATTAACAATGCCGTCGGCTTTTAATTCTTCCGCAAGGGTGAGCAATCTTTTTCCGTTTGCGTATTCGGTAAAGATTCTTTTTGCAATTTTCGCTTCGGTTTCGTTGATGACAACTTTTCTGTTGACGACATCATAACCGTAATTTATCCAGCCGCCGGGGAATAAACCTTTCATGCGAGTTTCACGCAATCCACGCTTTGATTTTTGCGAGAGCTCTTCGCTGTAGTATTGGTTCATGCCTTCGAGGAGCGACTCAAGCAGAATGCCTTCCGGAGTGTCAGGAATATTTTCCATCGCGGAAAGTATTTTGATGCCGTTGTCTTTCAGGTGTTTACGGTGAATTGCCATCTCGTATTTGTTTCGGGAGAATCGATCTAATTTGTAAACTGCCACATATTTTTATGGATAGTAGTCTTTTTTAGCAGATTTTTATGGCGTGGTCTTTTTTTTTGATACAGGAAAAAGAATGTTCTCCGCAATCACAATATATATTTTGGGGATCTAAATTTATATCAGAATTAATAGTTATTAATCCTTTGCAGCTTGGACACCCAAAAGTTTCACAGAAATTTTTTACAGCGAGGCAAAGTTCTTTTAGTTCGCTAATGGATAAGCCTTGTGCCCAAATCGTGAAATGCGTACTAGGGTTAATTGCCCAACGTTCGGTTTGCAATTTATTAAAGGCTTCTAGATAGGATTTTTCATAAGCACATATTCTATCGGTTGCTTTTTGAAAAGAAATAGCTGAAAACACATAAATTGTTTTTTGTGTTCTTCACGGCAGTAAATATCGGAATTTTCCAAAATCAAACGGCTTGTTCAGCCTTTTGCTTTTGAAGTAGCGACGCAAAAAGCAGCCGCCGCTTGTTAAAATATGTCTGCAATAAGTAAAAGCATATACTATAATCATATTTTATCATATGGGTAGGCCTTTTGTCAATAGCCAAAAATATAGAGGGCAGTAGAAGCGGCAAAGAAATACGAAACGCTCAGCCAATTTGGAATAATTCGAACCTCTTCATCATAAGGAAG
>CABUQL010000335.1 GCA_902493665.1 uncultured Eubacteriales bacterium | reverse complement strand
GGTTGAACAGGCGCTTAAAGAGCAGGGACTTTCCGATTTTGATTATAAGCCCGTTTCTTGCAACGGAATAGAGGAGTGTAAGATAGCACTTTTAAGAGCGTCTAAGGGTGTATTGCCCAATAACTTTATTGAAGGTATGGCGTGCGTCGGAGGATGTATCGGCGGTGCGGGATGTCTTACCCATGAGGAAAAGAATAAAAAAGATATTGATAAATACGGCAAAGAGGCAATTGAAAAAACAATGACCGATGCCGTAAGCGTTTTAAAATAAAATGCCTTTGTAAGTTCATTGATTTTAATTTTTGTGATTTATCGTAAATAATAAAATGCGGTGTAATTAAACAATTACACCGCATTTTTGTCGTTATATTGACATTTTATATAAACTGTATGGAGTTTGCCTTCTAGTGCTTAAGTTCATAAGCAAATTTCCAAAACATTGTTGCAGTATCGGCACGTGTCGGAGCAACTTTGGGGTAAATTGCATATTCATATCCGTTTTCGGAATGGATAAACATAATATTCTCATCAAAGCACCATTCAACCGCAGTTTTCGCATAGTCTGAAATTTCAGAATAATCATTATAACTGTCAAGTCCTGAGGAAATGTTGGATACATCAAGACCTTTTGCCTTTGCATATCTGTAAAAAATTGCTGCAATCTGCTCTCTTGTTATGGTGTCATCGGGTGAAAAAGTCGTATCACCCGTACCGTTTAAAATGCCGTTTGATGCTGCCCAGTTAACCGATTTTTTGTACCAGTCCTGTGTTAAGTCGGTAAATTTTGAAGTTTCGCTTGCTTCGGGCTGACCTGCAAGACGGTAAAACATTGTAGCAAACTGCGCTCTTGTTATGGTGTCTTCGGGCGAGAATGTGCCTGCGCCTGTTCCTGTCATTATGCCGTTGTCAAGACAAAATTCAATTCCGCCGTGATTCGGATCGCCGTCCGCGCTTTTAATATCTTTAAACTTTTTAACGGCGCAGTTATCGCCTTTTTCCTCACATACATATCTGTCATCAGCTGCGGCGGTAGGTTCGCCTTTTTCTATTGTTTCGCCTGTATCAAGCAAAATACACTTAAATCCGTTGTCCCTTGCATACTGTTCGCCGGCACTTCCTGAATATGCCTTTATAACAAGATTTTCATTTCGTACATCATAATCGTTTACATAGTCCCAGCCGAAAGCGTGCATATCAATCTGTGTTACGCTTTTCGGAATAGTAACCTCATTTAAGTTATTGCAACGGAAAAATGCCATTTCGCCGATATGCTCAACCCCCTCTTCAATGGTAAGATTTGAAAGGCTTTCGCACCACGTAAATGCATTGTCGCCGATTTCCTTCAACGTACCGGGGATTACAACATTATTAAGTTTTTTGCACCACGAAAAGCCGAGTTTTGAAATCGATTTTAATGTTGACGGAAATTTAACCGATGTAATATCCGACATTTCAAATGCGTCAACGCCCATAAGAGTTGTACCCTCACGGATTTCAATGTCGCCCACAGCTTCCCACTCGTGAATCTGCTTATTCTCGGTCGGCGCAGACGGGTCGGGATTGTTTATAGTTTCGTAGCCGATTCTGATGCCTGCAATCAGATACTGCCCGTGATACTGGATTCCGTCCACACGGTTATTTGCGTCTTTATCATATGCTGTGCCGTAGAATATTCTCTTTCCCATATATTCAAGGTTTTTGGGCATCGTAATATT
>CABUQL010000334.1 GCA_902493665.1 uncultured Eubacteriales bacterium | reverse complement strand
TTAGGCAAACGAGACTCGAACACAAATCCGCTCTGTTTAAACTCTACGATCCCGTATGCAAAAAATTATTGTGTGCCTAACTATTTATTCATAAAATAAATTGCAATGTTTAAAACCGATGCAAATGCAATCCATATATTAAGCGGGATAACAAGATATCCTGCTTTTTTGTTTTTTTCATAAAATTTAAGTGTTGTAATAATTGATAGAACAAGGCATAAAATTATCCATATTGCCGAAAACCCGATTTGATTAAATTTAAAAAATATAACCGGCCACAAAAAAAGCGATGCCAGCAGAAGATAAAAAATCCATGAAGCTTTATTTTCAAGCGGTCTTGCCAGGTAAAAAGATACTCCCAAAAGAATGTAAAGTATTGTCCAAACAATAGGAAATACATATGAAGGCGGGGCAAAAGACGGGAGCAGGAGCGCATTATAAAAATCATTTGAATTTCTTGTTAAAAGCGCACTCAGTCCTCCGACCGCAAGCGTAATCGCAATGCTTTTTAAAAACAGAATAATTTTTTTGCCGTTAACTGCTTTTATCATATTTTAGCTCCTTCCGAAAAACAACCGTAAACAAAGCTGCCTTTATAAACCATATTGGGTTATGGCTTTCAGTGCCTTGGGACAGCCTTTATTTATAATATTTTATGACCGAATTTAAAAAATATTACTTTTATAATTATAAATTCATTTTATGCATTATAAAGTTTGCCGCAAAATGCCGATTATACCAGGAAATTTTTGTTATACGGTATTAAAAAACAGTATTTTAAAGAAAGATGACATGTCGCAAAAATAATTTTGTTAAACAAAAGTTAAGAAAATGTTACAAAACGAGAGGATAGATGAGCGGATTTGCATAGTTATGTAAACCTATGGTATAATTGCTTCAGGCATTGGCCAATAGAAAACGATGAAAGGAATGATAAATTATGAAAAAATCAATTTTATCATTAACAGTCGCGCTTATATTGACCGCATCAAGCGCATCAGCGAATGTACTTAAGCTTGGAAGCAGTTCATATGAGGTGGCTGACGTGCAGAAAAAGCTTACAAACAAAGGATATTTTTATCACAGAATAACGGGTTATTACGGCGATGTTACCAGAAATTCTGTTTTGAAATTCCAGATTGACAATAGTCTTTTGGCAGACGGAATTACAGGTGCACAGACGTTTAACAAACTTTACTCATTCCCGACAGAAACGGTTAAATCATATACCGATGATGACGTTTACTGGCTGTCGCGTCTGATTGAGGCGGAGGCGCAGGGCGAGGGGTATATCGGAAAGGTTGCCGTCGGAAACTGCGTGTTAAACAGAGTTTTGTCAAAGGATTATCCGAATAACGTTGTAAAAGTTATTTTTGACAAAAACTACGGTGTGCAGTATCAGCCCGTTGCAAACGGAAAAATTTACAATACGCCGAGCTCAATGAGCGTTCAGGCGGCTATTGCGGCGCTTGAAGGCGCAAGGCCCGTTGGAAATTCACTTTTCTTTTATAATCCGTCAAAGAGTACAAGCTCGTGGATTTCAAACAACAGAACGTATTATACAACCATAGGAAACCACGATTTCCATTTGTAAAACACAAGGCATTAGGAAGTCAAACACGATATTGTGCCTGAGTTTTCGCACAAAAGAAAAGCTTAGGCAAACGAGACTCGAACACGCATTGCCCGGCGATGGATGTTTTTGCAATCTTTCAGCTTGTC
>CABUQL010000333.1 GCA_902493665.1 uncultured Eubacteriales bacterium | reverse complement strand
TGTTATGAAATATCTTTTAAAACCCGTGTCGTCAAGGGAGCTTTCAAGAGAGCTTTTTGATATTAAAGAACGTATGGACGAGCGGTTGGGAAATATTTTTAAGTCTGCCGAAAAAAATCTTGATTCGGAGCTTGAAAGGCTTTCAGTCAGCGAATTTTTAATGCCTCTTATGCTCGGAAACACTGAAAGCAGACAGGATGATGCAATGCTTCTTAAAAGGGCAGAGGAACTTAAAATTACCGAAGAAGGGGAAAATTACGGATTTTGCATACTTGCGGTAAAATTCGGCGATGATAACAATAATCAGTGCACATCGCAGGAGCATCTTGCGTTTATACAAAATGTAATTTCAAAATATTTAAATTGCACAAGTCTTTTAATATATGCAAGGGCAATAACACTTGTTTCTTTAAAAAACGAAGAAATGTCAAACGCACTTGAGCTTCCTTTAAGAGAGCTTGTGCAAACCGCACAGCGTGTTATGAATCAAAAATGCTCTGTAGGTGTGAGCCGAAGGTTTGAAAGACTGTCAGACTGCCCGGAAGCGTATTTGCAGGCAATAGCCGCAAGAAGATACACCTCCGACGGTGCGGGTCCCGTGCGTTTTATAGATGACCAGGAACCGAAAATAAAAGAAGGAATCGACTACGTTGAAAAAAATGTTATGAAGCTTGAGCAGATTTTAAAATCCGGCTCGGATTCATCTTTGGAAAATCTTATTGATTCCATTTATGAAAAAAGCACTCCCGAAAATGCCAATCTTTTAATTGTTCAGATAGTTGCGTGCGTTTTCAGGGTTGTGGGCGTTGCCGCCGATAAGAGTGCACTTTCAAATCTTGTTGAATCAAACCCGATTTTTGCACGAATTACATCTTACAGCAGTGAGAGTGTTATGAAAAACGAGCTTTTGCATTTTTGCAAAAGTGCAAAGAACGTTATAGAAAAATCTCAAAGACGTGACAGTGAAATTTTGTGCGACAAAGTTTTGCAGATTATAGAATCAAATTACGGCGATGAAACATTGTCGCTTACGTCTGTGAGCAATTTGCTGAGCGTAAGCCCGAATTATTTAAGCACGCTTATAAAAAAGGTGACGGGCGAAAACTTTATAACCCTCCTTACGAAAAAACGCATGGAGGCGGCGCACGATATGCTTGTCTTTTCAAATATGAAGGTGCTTGAAATTTCAGAAAAATGCGGTTACAGCGACCAACATTATTTCAGCTATTGCTTTAAAAAGTTTTACGGTGTTTCGCCGAATAAAATAAGAACGGGCGGGAGCGATGAATAAATGAGAAAACGCATTAAACGCATAAATCTTTCATCACTTACGGTAATTTCAATAACAATTTCGGTGCTTGTTACGGCGCTTGTCTGCATTGCCTTGTTTTCAAAAATGTTTTCAAATTCTTTAAACGAAAATATAAGTACAAACACTCATCAGGCGGTAAATATGGCCAAAACAACTTTGGAAAACTATACTTCGGAATACAAAAAAACGCTTGAAACGGCATCCCGTTTAATGCATGAGTGTAAAAACGAAGAAGAATTTGAAAACAACATTTCTTTTTTTCTAAATATTTATGACGATGCCGACGCAGTTTTTGTGTATGATGAAGACGGGAATATTTTAAGTCTTTTCGGCAGAAAAGGTTATGAAAAAAAGGACGGGATTTATAAAAATCTATCATTTAATAAAGAAGAGTTTTTAAATTGGGAATCGCTTTCGG
>CABUQL010000332.1 GCA_902493665.1 uncultured Eubacteriales bacterium | reverse complement strand
GACAAATGGCGGCGTAGCTCAGCTGGCTAGAGCATTCGGTTCATACCCGACAGGTCGATGGTTCGAATCCGTCCGCAGCCACCAAAATGCAGCCTTTGGCCCCATGGTCAAGCGGTTAAGACACCACCCTTTCACGGTGGTATCATGGGTTCGAATCCCGTTGGGGTCACCAATGAAAACCTAAAACGAACACAAAAAGGTGTAAGTTTTAGGTTTTTTTCTTTGCAAAAAATTTAATCAGATTTTGCATACAAAAGGAATTGAAAAAAATGTCGTTTTATGCTATAATAAAATAGAAATTGACACTTTGGAGCAAATCTATGCCGTTTCTTATATTTCTATTTTTGTCTCTGATTATAACAATATTTTTTATTGTTCGTAATTTAATCCAAAAAAAGTATACTGTATTTGTCTTGCAAAATAGTATTTACCTAAAAAAATTACAAGAAATAAATTGCAAGTATAAATTTTTCAGCCACATTGATTTTAATCAATCCCATACTTACGATAATGAAAATTTTTATTGTGATATTACTTGTTTAGATTATTTGATTTATCAGCTTCGATTTATAAGCACCAAAGTAATAGACCAAATTAACAAGGAAAAACAAAACAATAGATTGTATACAGAATATCAAAAAGAAGTAGTCGCATTAGAAGTAGGAAAATTTTTAATTGATATAGGGAAGTTGAAGTATGATAAATTAGTTGCAATCGAAAAGCGATTGATAAATCAAACTATTTTCGCTAAACCACACACAAATTTTTACATAGCTGTTACCTTGTTTTGTTCACAAATAAATGGGCGTATTTATGCCAAGAAAAATGAAATATATTATGCAGATGATATACTCGCTTTAATTAAAAGATTAAGAAACCGTAATGGAACTTTTTATAACGACCGTGCAATATGGGATTCAATATGTCGTGTTGAAAGGGGTAAGGTTTCAAATAAAATGAGATTTGCCATATATGAAAGAGATGGATATCGGTGTCGTAAATGTGGTGTTTCGCAAAGGTATGCACAATTAGAAATTGACCATATTATACCGATAGCAAAAGGTGGAAAAAGCACTTATAATAATTTGCAAACTCTTTGCCATAGATGCAATGTAGAAAAAGGCGACAATCTTTATTAAATATGAGGTAGAGTTTATTTCCTGCCCTTAATTTTATAATAAAAAAGAGCGTAAAAAATGTTCGTTTTACGCTCAAATTGGTTCACCACTAAAGACGCAATATATTGGGTTTATCGTTTTCCATTCCCTATATGTTGCGCCTTTTCTTTTTACCCCAAAATTACCCCAAAATCTTTTTACGCGTTTAGGAGCGATTGCTAGCAAAAAGCGTATGACAGCCGCTCTACTTTACTCCCGCTTACCGCATATGGACGCACTGAGTTTTGTTGGACATACAAACGGGCGTCGCGCCGCTTAAAATACGCAAAAAAAAACCGGCGCACAAATACAAACCATTGACATCTGCCGGCATTATGTGATATCATGATAATATTATGTTTACCATTGCTCTTACAAACGTGCTTGTAACGTTGTGCTACATACTGCCCGGATTCGGACTGTGCAAATGGGGAAAAGTAAGCGAAAAACACCTTTCCACCATCTCGACAATACTTGTGTATCTGTGTTCGCCCTGTATGATAATAAGCGCCCTTCTGCAACTGCCGCTTACCGCTAAATTTGCTGCGGACATGGGCTTGTTTTTTGTCATAACGCTGGCGT
>CABUQL010000331.1 GCA_902493665.1 uncultured Eubacteriales bacterium | reverse complement strand
CAGTATCAATCGTGCAGGTTTTTTTGTCATAAACGGCAAAAAGCAGAGCGGAGCGAAGAGCTGCACAAGAAACAACAACTTTTTCTCGTTGAACGCCTGCGAAAGCGTAAAAGCGGGATTCATGATGAACGATTTGATTATTCCGATAAGGCTTCCGTCTTCTCCGACATAGTTTTCATATCGGTTTGACATTATGCCCAGCCCATATTTTTGCATAAGCGCCGTGACCGCAAAGAAATAGGCAAGTGAAAGCGCGAGCAGGGGAATGTTTCTTTTCAGGCTTTTGCCCGAGATGATATAATATATGGTTATTATTGCAAGATATATGGGTGCGTCTTCTTTGACGCAAAGAATCAGAACAGCAAAAACAACGGCGGGAATGTGGTTGTCTTTTTCTGAAAAGTAAAAGAACCAAAGCACAAACGGCGCAAGAAAAGAGTTTTCGTGAAGTCCCCACAGTCCGTTGCCTACAAGCGCGGGATATATCGCATAACAAGCGCAGAAAAGAACCGTTGCAATGTTTGAAAGGTTATATTTTTTGCAGAGGAACATCAGCGGGACTATGCCCGAAATCAGGATAAATCCGTTGATGACAAGCAACGCCTGCGACGACGGGAATATCATGTAAAGCGGAAGCAGCAGATAAAAAACAGGCGAGCAATGAACCTGAAAATGGCTCATCAGCCTATTGCGCTCAAACGTAGTATCCGCAAGCCCCGTGTTTTTCATATAGTAGAACATCTGGTCAAAAAGTCCGTGATCGTAGCCCTTTATCTCATAGTTGTCATATCTGACTATGCACGCCGCGCCGATATACACCGTCATGGCAACAAGCAACGCCGCAACCGTTATGTAAACCGTGCGGTTGCTTATCTTCACATTTATATCCTTTAAGTCCGAATAGGCAATTGCAGCGCAAAGAATAAGGCAGAGTCCCGCAGAAACGGGAACCGAAAGGTTCGCCTCTTTAAGCGGAACGCTTATACAGAACGTTTCTGCGGCGGCGATAAGAATTATGTACGCTTTTTTATCGCTTTTGATAAAGCACGTTGCGATGAAGACTCCTGCCGCGATTATGAGCATTGCCGCAACGGACACCGTGTTCAGCAGCGGTTCTTCTGTCGCTTTCGCGCCCGAAACAAATGTTGCAGCGGCTGCTCCGAACAGCCATGCGCATATAAGACGGAGAATGTATTGCCCCGGTTTTAACGGTGAAAATCTTTTTGTTTTTGCGTTGAGATCAGCCAAATCCGTATACTTCCTTGAACAAATTTATTACTTCCTAATTTTACATCATTTATATCTTTTTGTCAATAGCGGTTACATATTCCGACACGTTTTTCGACGCTGCCGTGATAGAATATGTTCGGGTGAGGGGCTTGACTGTCTATGTTGATATTCTGATATTTGTCAATGTGGTTGTAAACACCGTTATTCTGTGGCTGACTGCTCGGATAATGCGGCTTGACACAAAACCTTTGCGGCTGATATTCGCGGTCGCGATTTCCGTAGCCTACGGCTTTGCAATCTGTTTGCCGCAACTTTCTTTTTTGTTGAATATCGCCGCAAAATTCATTTCGGGCGCACTTATAGTTTTTGTTGCTTTCGGATTCGGAAATGTCCGTAAGTTCATAAAAACACTCTGCGTTTTTATGGCGGTGTCTGCGGCATATATCGGGTGTTTGCTTCTGCTGACGTTTTTGCCGTGGACGGGTGATTTTATTTACGTCAACAACGGCGAAGTGTATTTTGATTTGCCTGTCACGTACATACTCGCGGTAACGGTTATTGTCTGCGTT
>CABUQL010000330.1 GCA_902493665.1 uncultured Eubacteriales bacterium | reverse complement strand
GTTATAGGCGGTGTTGATTTTGCATACAAATGCACAAAAGAAGCGCTTATGCACGGAAAAAATGTTGTAACTTCAAATAAAGAACTTGTTGCAAAGCGCGGATATGAGCTTTTGCAGATTGCCATTGACAATAACGTTAAGTACTATTTTGAAGCAAGCGTCGGAGGCGGTATACCGATTATAAGGCCTTTAAAGCTTTGTCTTGCCGCAAATGAAATCAGCGAAATTGTCGGAATACTTAACGGCACAACAAATTATATCCTTACTCAAATGATAAAAAACAACAAAACTTTGGCCGATGCACTTTCGGAGGCTCAGAAAAAAGGATATGCCGAAAGAAATCCTTCTGCCGATGTTGACGGCTTTGATGCATGCAGAAAAATCTGTATATTGGCTTCTCTTGTTTTCGGACGTCATGTCGACTGCGACAGTGTTTACACAAAGGGAATCGGCAATTTAACGCTTGAAGATGTTGAATATGCTTCAAAGCTCGGATATGCGGTTAAACTTCTCGGTCACTGCAAAACGGTGGGCGACAAGATTGATGCAGAAGTTTCACCGGCTTTTGTTCCTTATAATCATCCGCTTGCTACTGTTGACAGTGTGTTTAACGCAATACTTGTTAAAGGCGACGCAATCGGCGATGTTATGTTTTACGGCAGAGGCGCAGGAAAGCTTCCGACCGCAAGCGCAGTTGTTGCCGATGTAATTGATATCGCAAAAAACAGCGGTCCCGATGCTTCTCTGTTCTGGACAAAAAGCGAAAATTCCGTTTTGCTTGACCACGGAAAATCTGTTAAAAAGTACTTTGTACGTGTAAAAACATCTGACAAAAACAAAGCGCTTTCCGATATAAAAAGCATTTTCGGAAAAACCACGATTATGGATTTATATGACGGCGAACTTGGTTTTGTTACAGATGCCGTAAGCGAGTATGATGCAAAAATAATGCTTTCAAAGCTTGGGCTTGAAATCATTTCAAAAATAAAGGTATTATAATTTTATCGGGAGGTTGCAGCTGTGAGTCTTATTGTTCAAAAGTTCGGAGGAAGCTCCGTTGCTGATAAAGAAAGAGTAATGAACGTTGCAAGACGAATAATTGAAACGTACAAAAAATCCAATTCGGTCGTTGTTGTTGTTTCCGCACAGGGTGATACAACTGATGATCTTATTGAAAAAGCAAAAGAAATTACGAAAAAGCCTTCGAAACGTGAAATGGATATGCTTCTTTCAACGGGAGAGCAGATTTCGGTATCGCTTCTTGCAATGGCAATCCACGAGCTTGGTTATCCCGCAATTTCTCTTACGGGGTGGCAGGCAGGAATGCACACCGACAGTTCATATTCAAACGCAAGAATAGGAAATATCGATACTTCCAGAATTGAAAAAGAACTTGACCACAACAATATCGTTATTGTTGCAGGTTTTCAGGGAATTAACAGATACGACGATATCACAACACTCGGAAGAGGCGGCTCGGACACATCGGCAGTTGCACTTGCGGCAGCGCTTAGAGCTGATTTGTGCGAAATATATACAGACGTTGACGGAGTATATACCGCAGATCCGAGAATTGTTAAAAACGCAAAGAAAATGACTGATATTTCTTTTGACGAAATGCTTGAACTTGCAAGCATGGGCGCAAACGTCCTTCATAACAGATCGGTTGAAATGGCAAAAAAATACAACGTCAATTTGTGTGTAAGGTCAAGCTTAAATCATAATGAAGGAACAATAGTCAGGGAGGTAAAAGACATGGAGAAAATGCTGGTTAAAGGTGTTGCACACGATTATGACGTTGCAAGAATTG
>CABUQL010000329.1 GCA_902493665.1 uncultured Eubacteriales bacterium | reverse complement strand
TGAGTACGGAACGGTTGAAATTGTTGAAGTAAACGATATGCCTTTTACAACGGCGCTCAGGGTAAACTGCACAAAAGTTCCCGAAAAACAGCCGTGGGATTTTAAAGTGTCGCTCGGAAATATTTTAGCTCAGGATAATATAAAAGACGGCGATGTGTGTCTTTTAAAAGTGTATTTGAGAACGATAGACACATTTGATGACGAATCCATGACATGCCATATTATGCCTGTAATCGAGCAGAAAGAAAAGCCGTTTGACAAAATAGTAAATACCGACCTTTTTGCATTAACCGACTGGACGCTTTGCTATTTGCCCTTTAAATTTAAAGACGGATTTGTTTCGGCGTCTTTAAGACTCGGCTATAAAATACAAACTCTTGAAATCGGCGGATACGAAGTTATAAATTACGGAAACAGTGTTGACATTTCTTCGCTTCCGACAAATTCATCAATGCCTGTGTATCTTACAAAAAGTGCATCATGGCGAAAAGAGGCATGGGACAGAATTGAAAAGATAAGAAAAGGCGATTTAAACGTTATCGTAAAAGACGCACAGGGAAATGTTATGCCCAATGCAAAAGTAGACGTTAATATGTATGAAACCGATTTTCAGTGGGGAACAACAATAAGCGAAAGAGCGTACGGCAAAGGCGAGGAAAAATACCGCAAAACAATTGCCGAAAACTTTAATGCAGGCGTTACGGAAAATGCGCTTAAATGGAATGTTTACGATAAAAACCCCGATGTTCCGATGAAAATTATCGAGGCATCCAAAAAGCTCGGAATAAAGCATTTCAGAGGCCACTGCCTTATGTGGGATAAAGCAACGGTAAATAACGGAGTTAACTCGGCATTTCCCGATTATCTCCCCGATTACTTTGACAAGTATGACGAAATGCAAAAAATCATTTGCGATCACATAACAAAAACAATGGGTGAGTTTAAGGGCAGCATAGAAGATTGGGACGTATTTAACGAAGGAAACAGAAGCGATGTACGCATTATACCGAAATACGGTCTTAAAATGGTAAAAGAGTGGTATGATGCCGCAAGAGGGTCAAACAGCGGCGCAGAGCTTTATTACAATGATTACCTAATCGGCGGAAGACTTACCGAATATGTAAAGAGCCTTGTTGATAACGGCGTTGATTTTGACGGCGTAGGCTGCCAGTCGCATTACAATGCACCCACACCTCTTGCAGATGTAATTTCAACCTGGGAAAAAATCGCACAGATGGGAAAACGTCTTAAAGTTACGGAATACAGTTTTGCAACGCCTTCGGGGCTTGACGAAGAACTTCAGGCATCATTTACAAGAGATTTAATGATTGCCGCATTTTCCGTTGAAAATATGGACGGATTTGTAATGTGGGGCCACGCAGGCGGAAGCGATAATTCAAAACCGCTTTACGATAAAGATTACAATCCGAGAAAAGCGCTCGAAGTTTATCATGATCTTGTTTATAACAAATGGTGGACAAGAGAGAGCGGAAACACATCTCAGGACGGCACATACAGCGTAAAAGCATATTACGGCGATTACGATATTACGGTAAGCGCAAACGGCAAAACAAAGACTGTAAGCGCATCTTGCCATAAGGGCGATGATAACACTGTTGTTATAACGCTTGACTAAAATTTAACTTTAATTTTAAATTAAAATTTTTAAAACAAAAAACCTTCGTACATACTGCGGAGGTTTTTGTGTTTGATAAGATTTAAAGCATTTTAAAATGCAATGAAAAAATATAAGAGCCTGTGAAAAAAGTTTAAAAAACTATTTACAAAACGGCTTAATTTTTTTATAATATAAG
>CABUQL010000328.1 GCA_902493665.1 uncultured Eubacteriales bacterium | reverse complement strand
CGCAGAGATGTGTACAACGCAGAATGCACGGTTTTTAAAATAAATATATAAATAATATTATTAAAAAATAAGCAGTAACAGTAGGGGGTGTTTATAATATGGATAAGTTAAGTTTTTACGTTTGCAATGCACTTTTATGCCTGTCTATAACTCATCTTGTTTTTAAAGGTGTTTTCCACACTTTGCACACCGCGTTTTTTTGAAGATTTAAAATACGACAAAAAAGAAGTTATAAACGTGTTGAAAACTTGTTATAAACGTGTTTTTTGTGGATAACTGCCCTTCATACTTGTTGATAAGTGGATAACTGTAATGTGAAAAACTTAATATTATGTAAACTATATTTGTTTTTATTTGCTTATTTTTTAGTGTTTTTTAATAATTTTTAAAAATAAGAAAAGAAAAAAGTAAACTACTTATTCTTAATATTTTTTATAATATCATCAATCATATTTTTAATAGACATATCGTTGTTATACTGATTTTCTATTTTGTCAACACCGTGCAAAACCGTTGAATGGTCGCGTCCTCCCAAAACCTGTCCTATTCTTGAATAAGACATATCCAAAAGCTCACGCATTATATACATAACAATTTGTCTTGCAAATGCAATATCTTTTGTTTTTCGTGTGCTTTTTATTGAGTTTTCTTTTAAGTTAAAGTACTTTTCAACTGATTTTATAATAGAATCGTCGGTTATGTTGTTGGGATCTGTTGTGTTAAAATCTTTTAAACATTCTTTTACGGTATCCATTGTAACATAATCGGGATCGCCTTTTAATATGCTGTAAGCCGTAAGTTTTTTTATTGCTCCTTCAAGCTCTCTTATGTTTGAAGTAATTCTTGATGCGATGTATTTAAGTATTTCATCGTCAATCTTTAAATTAAACTGCTCGGCTTTTTGCTTTAAAATTGCGGCTCTCATTTCAAAATCCGGAGGAACAACCTCAACTATCTGCCCGCTTTCAAAACGTGTTCTGAGTCTTTTTTCAAGCGTATGAAGTTCTTTCGGAGGTCTGTCGCCCGATATTACAATTTGCTTGTTTGACTGATGAAGAGCATTGAACGTATGGAAAAATTCTTCTTCACTGCTTGATTTTCCGCCGATAAACTGTATATCGTCAATCATTAAAAGGTCGATATTTCTGTATCTGTTTCTAAATTCTTCGTTTCGGTTTTCTTTGATTGCATTTATAAGTTCATTTGTAAATTGCTCTGATGAAGTATACATAACTTTTTTATCGGGATAAAGCTTTAAAAAGTGATTTCCGATAGCATTCATAAGATGCGTTTTGCCGAGTCCCACTCCGCCGTGAAGATAAAGAGGATTGTAAAGTGTTGAAGGCGATTCGGCAACCGCAAGAGCAATTGCGTGAACAAATTTGTTTGAATTACCTATAACGTAATTGTCGAAGGTATATTGGCTTAAAAGAATAGAACCGTAATTTGACGGATTTTCTTTTTTTACTTCTTTTGACGTTTCCTCTTTTTCGCTTTCTTCTTCGCTTTCATCGGAAATAACCGTAACGTTTAAATTGTAATCTTTTCCGAGAACGAGAAAAAGAGAGTTTTTAATAAGGTCGCTATAGCGGTCCATAATCATTGTTTCGTTGTATTTGTTGGGAACGCTGAGTAAAATATCTGTATCCGTAACGCCGACCGGAACAATAGGTCTGATCCACGTATTGAAAGTAACGGGCTGGATTTTTTCTTTTAAAATGGCAACCGTTTCTTCCCATGCCTGAATAAGCTCGTCCATTATTTTCTCCTTTTAAAAAATTAAAAATAAAATTTTCTTCATTAATATGCAAAAATTATAAAGG
>CABUQL010000327.1 GCA_902493665.1 uncultured Eubacteriales bacterium | reverse complement strand
CCGTTTCAAAAGGAAGGACATACAGCAATATATTAATAATACATCAAGTACGCCAAAAATACTTGATTGATGCTTGGATCAAGTATACTAAATTTACGCGTTATACGCAAAGCGTTTTTTCGAAATAACAAAGATTATTCCGACAGCGGCAATTATCGCAGCCGTGATATAGAACACAACGCCGGAAGAATCAGACGTATCGGGAGTATTGGACGTTTGGAAATATCCGACAGACTGAACTTCACTTTCGGAAGCAAAGCCCTGATACCAAACATTTGTCAACTTCCAGATACCGCCCTTGTTAGCCGCCTCGTAGCGAATAACCTGTGCGGAGCCGTCGGTTTCAGATGCCGCGGTAACATCAAAAACAAGCTTTGCGCTGTCCATACTGACAACGTTGACCTTGTAATCCTTATAGTTGATATTGTTTTTGAACTCTTTTCCTCTGTTCGGATAGAACATCAGAACATCTTCGTCATCGGTGGAATAAAGTCCCAAGCCGAAAAGTTTGTTCACTATCTCATCGGTATATCTTGTGGATACCGCCTGTTTGAAAGCGGAATATGTCGGATATGCCTGAATATCTATTCTTGCAGAATAATCCGCGTCCGTGTTGGTATTATCCTTTGTTTCGGGGAACTGCGGTCTGTCAAGGAAAAGATATTTAACGGCAAGCGTGTTGAAGTCTATCAGATCCTTGATTCGCTGCTGCATATATTCGGAAACTTCCACGCCGCTGAATTTCGGAATGGTGGGCACATAATATCCGTTTTCGTCATTGTAACCTGAATTTAAAATTCCGTAAAGGATATCACCATAGTCAGAGGGCTCGGCAGTATTCAGATAACACTTTGTTTCACCGTATTTAAAAACGGGACCATCGGGACCGTAGGTTTCAAAGAAAATATCCGTCAACTTCCATTGACCGTTTTCCTTTATAGCATCATGATAGATTTTGTATATACAGTCTTTTCCGAAATACTCTTCGTCCTGAGGAACGGAAATCTCAAAAATAAGATGATCTTCCGTATATTTGACAACCGTTACATTGTAAACGCTGTAATCGGAATAGTCGCCCATGCCGCCCACTCTGTTGGAATAACCGATAAGTTCGCCGTTTTTATTTGTGAACAATCCACGTTCAAAAAACGCTTCAACAACATCGTATGTATATACGGAAGACAAAAAATCATACATGGACTTGAAGTCGGGGAACTTTTTCATAGCGGGCTTGAACGGAGTCAACACATCACCCAAAATTTCATCATAGGTTTCTCCCGGAATAAAAGCGCTGACATAAAAAGCCAGGTGTGTCATTATATTCCATTTAACAAGATATTTTATGGTCTCTTTAATATCATCGGGAACTTCCACGCCGTCAAAATTCGGATTGTCGTTGACATAGCAGTCCTTGTGCGGATATCCTTCCGTATCAAAAACGCCCTCAAAAACATTTGTTGACGATTTTGACTCCTCCGCAAATGCGGGAAGCGCAAAGCCGACAACGATGATAACGGCGAGAAGCAGGGAACAAAGTTTTTTCATTTCAAATACCTCCTATTTTTGTGTGCACAAATGAAAAAATCTCTGTAAAAAACGCGATAAATTCAATGTTTGAATTGAAATTTTCGGCGTTTTTTCGATTTAATGTTTTGCAGGCACACTTGCCCGAGTGTTCCGAAAAGTTTTTTTTCGGAACCTCGTCAATGCAAGTGTATCACAAACGTGAACTTTTGTCAACTGTTTTTGCAAAAATTACAGCGCAAAATCAGACATTTTTTTTGCATTGCTTTTTAAAAACTCCTTCATGGTTTTAGCTGTCTGA
>CABUQL010000326.1 GCA_902493665.1 uncultured Eubacteriales bacterium | reverse complement strand
TTCGCCGCTTTTTTCAATTTCTTTTACTCCTTTCCTATCATCGTCGCATATCTGCTTGATAAGACCTTTGACAATACGCAAAGCAAAACCGTTATCAACACTCCGAACCCGAACAGGGAAGCAAAACTTTGAACATCTGTCAATCTTTCGGAAAAATCCGCACGATAGTGAAGTACGCTCCAAATATATCCGCCGACGGAAACCCCGAGCGTCGCAAACATTGAACACACGGAAAAAAGTTTTTTGCTTTTATAAAATCGCACAAAATACCAGTTTGCCAACGAAATGAGAAAACCCGTCAAGGGAACAATGAGCGTTACCGCCCAAAAACCGTTGCCGCCTCCCGACGGTGTCGCCGCTTCGAGAGTGACACCGGCTGTTATCCCCGCAAATGCCAAAAACAGCAGAACAGACTGCAAAACAGACGCTTTCCATTCGCTGATTCTGACAGCTTTCATCGGCGTCGAAACAGTTGATTTCAATCGGCTTTTTGATACTTTTCAGATATTTTCTGCATTCTTCACAGTTTTTAATATGTTCTTCAATCGCTTTCGCACTTTCTTCACAGCAACATCCGTCAACATAAAGAGGAAGCAGATCTTTAATAATATTGCAATTCATTTTTACATCAACCTTTCCGATAATTTCTGTTTTGCTCTGTAAAATGTGACGCGCGCCCAACTTTCGCTCTTGCCGAACGCTTCGCTTATTTCTCGGAACGAAAGCCCGCCGAACACCGAAAGCATAAACACCTCTTTGTAGGGTTCTTCCAACTCATTCAGACACTCAATCGCCCTTTGCGAAAGTTCTTTTTGCATATACCGTTCTTCCGCGCTTTCGCTTGTCCCGAGCGTCTCGGGCTCCTCAATCGGAACGGTTCGCTTTTTCTCATTGTACTGCGCGTAGTACGCGTTTTTTGCAATCTGACAGAGCCATATCGAAACTTTTGTCTTGTCCCGCAGCGCGGAATAGTTCATATAAGCCCTAAAAAACGTCTCCTGCGTCAACTCTTCCGCCACCGCCGCATTCCTCGAAAGTTTCATCAGGTACTTAAAAACATAATCCCTGTTTTCTCGGAATACCCGTTCAAACTCCGACACTCTGCCACCGTCCTTTCCTCTTTTTTCTGCTCATGTTTCCGCGTTTTGTGTTCTACTGCTTTCCTGAATCTTCGCATATCTTTCATGTGCGCTCATTTTTTGCAGAATCGCTGTTTTCTGTGTTTTTGTATCCCTTTATTTATGTGTATATATATCTTTTGTTCCAGCCCCGCGCCTGCATTCCCTTTGCTCTTTCATTCATTAGATAACAAAATCTCCGAAACGTTACAAAAATTATAGCATATTTTTCATCAGTTTTCAATGTGCTTCTCTAAACAATCTCGCTTTGCGAGACTTAGTCTTAAACTCCACTTTCAAATAAAAAATGTGCGGCGGATTTCCGCCGCACAAACACAAAGTTTAATGCAAGAATATAGAGATTATTTCCACTCGCAACCACAAAACCAACCTTAAACGATTTTGTTTTAGCGTAGTGGCACAAATTGATTTGCTTTGTTTTAGATTATCCTATATACATAGGTAGTCCTAACTTTTGCTATCACGGTTTGCTATCACTTTTTTAGCATCCGTTTTCTCTAGTATATCAGTTCACTTAAAGAATCACCATTTTACAAAGCAGAAACCTTTCTATAAAGTTCTTTCAAACTCCAATCCGAAATATCGATTAATGGTTCAAACATAAACGAATTCAAATGAATGCTTTCTGGTGTAATTAAGTTTACTTCCTCAACAACATCTTTTTGTTCGTCTGTCAGGAACGGTAATGCTTGCA
>CABUQL010000325.1 GCA_902493665.1 uncultured Eubacteriales bacterium | reverse complement strand
AAGTGTTGATATTTCGGAAATTTCAAGCATTTTTTCGCTTTCGGAAAGCACTTTGACTATTCTTTCCTTTAATAGCGACCTTTTAACCGCATTTTTTATGACGCTTTCGTCACAATCCAAAAGCGATACATACGTTGTAAACTTTGTTGCAACACCTCTCGGCAAAATCGCCTTGATTATATCGCAATACGGCGAAAAATAACGGAAATGCATAAATTTAATAAGTTTTGACATGTTTTCACCAAAATATGAAAAATTATCAACGCACTTTTCAATCTCTTTTAAATTTGAAAACTCGCTTTCCGAAATGATATCAAGCACATATGCCTCATACTTTTTGTTTCCTTTTCCGAAAGGGACAATAACCCTGAAACCGACTTTTACATTAATTGAATCGGGGATTATATAGTGATACAAATTGTCGGTAAATCTTGAAATATTGTTTAATACAACTTCGGCAATCAAACAATCACTCCCCCATCCGATTTAATTTTTTATATGCGAAAAAATAGCAAAGCCGTTAAATCTGCTCTGCAATTTTATCGAGGATAACATTTGCCAAATCAAATTTTGACATTTTTTCACATTCTGTTACCGCACCGTTTTTTTCAATTATAATTCCGACGTTTGTGTCCGACTTAAATCCTGCACCCTCTGTTTTCAGAGAATTTGCAACAATCATATCAAGATTTTTCGACGACAGCTTTTTCTTTGCATTATCAATCAAATCGCTTGTTTCCATACAAAATCCCACCAGAAATTGGTTTGTCTTCTTACTGCCGATTTCTTTTAAAATATCGGGATTTCTCACAAGTTTAATTTCCATACCGCCGTTTGATTTTTTGATTTTCTCATCGCTTTTGCTCTCCGGTCTGTAATCCGCAACCGCTGCGGCTTTTATCACAATATCGCTTTTTTCAAAGTTTTCGGTAATACTTTTAAACATGTCACGTGCAGAGTTTACATTAATAACGTTAACACCGCCCGGCGCTTTAATATTTACAGGTCCCGACACAAGAGTCACATCTGCGCCCCTGTACTTTGCCGCTCTTGCAATCTCATAGCCCATTTTTCCGCTTGAATGGTTTGTAATATAGCGGACGGGGTCGATATCCTCTGTTGTGGGTCCTGCGCTGACAAGAACGTTTTTACCGCACAAATCCTTTTTATAAAAGCACTCTTCAACCGCCTCGTAAATTTCGTCCAAATCGGCAAGCCGTCCCTTGCCTGTGCTTCCGCATGCCAGAAGACCGCTCTCGGCATCGACAAATTTATATCCGAGTTTTTTTAGTTTTGACACATTTTCCCGGAAAATCGGGTTTTCATACATATTTGTATTCATGGCAAGCGCAAAAATAACAGGCGCTTTTGTTGCCATAATCGTTGTGGACAAAAAATCATCAGCAATGCCGTTTGCAACTTTTCCGACAATGTTTGCCGTTGCCGGACATACCAAAAAAACATCAGCAGCTTCTGCCACACTGATATGCTTAACGTCATATTCATAGTTTTTTTCAAACATACCCGTAATAACTCTGTTTTTCGACAGAGTTTCAAAGGTAAGCGGTGCAACAAATTCTTTTGCGGCATCGGTCATAATAACATTTACATCATATCCCGATTTTTTAAATCTGCTTACAAGCTCGCATGTTTTGTATGCGGCTATTCCGCCCGTCACACCGACTGCAATATTTCGTGCCATGGCATTTCACCGTCCTGACATTTTACAAATATTATAAAAGATTTTCGCCGAACTGACCTTCAATAATTTTGTTAAGTTCGTCGTCCTGCGACAAAGGAGCGTCTTTTCCCGGAACTTTTTTAAATGTAACC
>CABUQL010000324.1 GCA_902493665.1 uncultured Eubacteriales bacterium | reverse complement strand
ATACGGATCACAATTTTGTGATAATGATTCCTTACACGCTCCGTGAAAAGGAAAATATGACATCATATCTTGCCGCAAGCTGTGATTATTCCAATTACGGTCAGATGGTTGTGTATAAGTTCCCCAAGGGCAAAAACGTTTACGGAACACAGCAGATAGAATCGAGAATCGACAACGATCCTGCAATCAGCAAAGAAATGACGTTATGGGGACAGGGCGGGTCTACCGTTATCAGGGGAAATATGCTTGTTGTGCCGATTAAAACATCGCTTTTGTATATTGAGCCGATATACATTACTTCGCAAAGTGCGGCAGGACTTCCGGAGCTTAAGCGCGTTATTGTTTCTTACGGCGACCGTGTTGTTATGGAGCCTACGCTTTCGCAGGCGATAGACGTTATATTTAAAAATGCTCCGCCGTCAATTGAAGCGGGAAATCTTCCGCCTCTTAATTCTGAGTCGGAGTCAAACGTGCAAATTGTTGACGATGAAGTTTTAAACGAAATAATTGAAAGAATAATCGAAAGCTACAACAATGCAGGAGATTCTAACAAACAGGGCGATTGGCATGGGTTCGGCGACAATATGACTGAGCTTGATAAGGCAATTAAGGACCTTGAAAAATACAAGAAATGATATTACGTTTTTGGTTACTTTTTTATAAAAAAGTAACCAAAAAACGCTTGCGCAAAACTATCGTTTTGCAGAAGAAAAAGTTAAAATTTAAAATAAACATGAAAAAAGCCGAAACCAACAAATTATACGTTGCTTTCGGCTATATTTTTGTTTTGGGTTTGTATATTCCCCACGCAAAACGATAGTTTTGCACATGGTTTTTTTGCTAAGCTTTTTTTGCAAAAAAAGCGTTTTTAAAATTTTGCCTGCATCAACCGCCGAGATAAGCTTTTTTGATTTCGTCGCTTTTTGCAAGCTCTTCGCCGGTACCGGAAAGTTTAATTCTTCCCGATTCCAAAACGTAGGCTTTGTCGGCAATTGCAAGCGCCATTTCGGCGTTCTGCTCAACCAAAAGTATTGTTGTTCCGGCCTTGTGAAGCTCTTTTATAATATCAAAAATCTGCTGAACCAAAATCGGCGCAAGACCCATTGACGGTTCGTCGAGCATCATAATTTTGGGCTTGCTCATAAGCGCTCTGCCCATTGCGAGCATCTGCTGCTCACCGCCCGAAAGCGTTCCGGCAATCTGATTTTTTCTGTGCTTAAGTCTTGGAAAACGTGCATAAACGTCTGAAATACCCTCTTTAACATAAGCTCTGTTTGTGTATGCGCCCATTTCAAGGTTTTCCTGAACGGTCATCTGTAAAAATACGTGTCTGCCTTCGGGAACATGTGCAAGTCCCTTTGCGGCAAGCTTGTATGCGTCAATATGCGTGATATCTTCACCCATAAGCTTTATGCTTCCTGTTTTTGAACGAAGAAGACCCGATATTGTACGCAATGTGGTTGTTTTGCCTGCACCGTTTGCACCGATAAGAGCCACAATTTCGCCCTCGTTTACAGAGATTGAAATGTCGTGCAGAGTGTGAATCTGTCCGTAATAAACATTAATGTTGTTAACTTCCAGCATATCAGTTCTCCTCCTTCTTTTTCTTTCCGAGATAAGCTTCTATAACTGTCGGATTCGACTTGATTTCATCAGGTGTGCCTTTGGCAATCACTTTACCGTGGTCTAAAACGCATATGCCTTCGCAGATATTCATAACGAGGTTCATATCGTGCTCAATAAGCATAACTGCTATCTGGAATTTGTCACGGATTCTTCTGATGTTTTCCATAAGCTCTGTTGTTTCCGAAGGATTCATTCCGGCTGCCGGTTCGTC
>CABUQL010000323.1 GCA_902493665.1 uncultured Eubacteriales bacterium | reverse complement strand
CTCATCTTTGCATCTCCCGTCTTATTTTTTATCCCGAAGCAAAGGCTTTGCACTAAAATTTTTCCCGATATCGGGCCTTTTTTTCGTTGCTTTAAAACTGCCGTTTTTAATTTTCTTCATTTATATTACCGTTTAACAAAAATCAAAGTATTTTTAAGGCAATTTAAAACATTTTTGCCGGGTTTATATTAAAACAAAATTTATACTAATAATTATACCAACATTTTTTTGCACTGAAACAATATTTTTAAATTGCTAAACGGGCATAAATACATATTTTAAGAATATCAAAAAGCGCCAAACATCTTAAAAAACCGATGCATAAGGCATATTATAAACCGAACGTTATATATCTTTTAGCAGTCATAAGCTTAAAAAAACAAAATTGTTTACAAAAAATTCATATTTAGCTATTGACAAAATAAATAAATAGTGGTATTTTATACTTGTTAGCACTTAAAGTGTTTGAGTGCTAACAAAATTAATTTAAGAGGAGCGGATAGCGAAATGGAACTTAGCGACAGAAAAAAGCAGATTTTGAGAGCCGTTGTCAGTGACTATATCCACACCGCAGAGCCTGTGGGTTCTTCTTACATTATAAATAAATACAATCTCGGTATCAGTTCTGCCACCGCAAGAAACGAAATGGCGTATCTTGAAGAGCAGGGATATCTTGACAAACCGCATACCTCGGCAGGAAGAGTTCCTTCGTCTTTGGGTTACAGAGTTTATGTTGATTATCTTATGCAGCAATACCGTCTTACGGTAAACGAAATAAATCAGCTTAAATCGTCCCTCAGAAAACACTATATGGAACTTGAAAACGTAATTTCGGATATATCTCAAACGGTTGCCCACCTTACAAAATACACGGCACTTGTTTCAACACCCGTTGTGAAAAAAGGCAAGATTATGGGAATAAAGCTTGTTCCGATCGAAACTAAAAATTTTGTTATGATTTTAATAACGAGCGACGGAACGGTTAAAAACACAATTATTCATTCAAACAGCGAAGTGACCGCACCAGTTGTTGAAAAACTCGGAAACTTTTTAAACATAGTTTTTGCCGACAAAAGTTTCTGCGAAATAACAGACGGTTTTTTGGAGCAGCAAAGAAATTTAATCCCCGTTGACGACTTTGTGCTTGATCAGATTTTTTCGTTTATTTCAATGTGCTGCAAATCGCTTATTGATTTCAATGTTTTAAAAAGCGGCGAAACAAACATTTTTGATTTCCCGGAATTTAAAAACATCGACAGAACAAAAGAGTTTTTTGAATTTATTAAAAACATGGATAAAAAGCTTCTTATGAGCAATATAGATTCAAAAGGCGGCATAAAAGTTACAATCGGCGACGAAAATGAAAATCTTAAAGCTTTAGGTTTATCAATGGCAGTTTCCGACTATACTTTAAAAGACGGTTCAAAAGGCGCAATTGCAATAATAGGTCCTACAAGAATGGAATACTCAAAAGTTGTTGCAACGCTTGATTATATAAAGAATAATTTAAACAAATTTTTACCATAGGAGTTGACGGATTTGACTAAGAAAAAAAACAACAAAGACGATAAAATCGTTTGCGGTAATGAAGATACAAAAAAAGAGCAGGAAAAAACAAACGAAGAAGTTTTAAGCGACGAAACATCAAAAAATGACGACGATTTAAGCAAAAAAAATGAAGAACTTAAAACTTTAAACGACAAATATTTAAGACTTCTTGCAGAATACGATAACTTTAAAAAGCGAACGGTTAAAGAAAAAGAAGCAATTTATGTTGATGCTGCAGCAGACGCTATAAAAGAGCTTCTCGGAGTTCTTGACAATCTTCAAAGAGCGCTCGATTCAATCGACGACAAAGAAGGCAGCGTCTACAAGGG
>CABUQL010000322.1 GCA_902493665.1 uncultured Eubacteriales bacterium | reverse complement strand
AGATTGCAAAAACATCCATCGCCGGGCAATGCGTGTTCGAGTCTCGTTTGCCTACGCAAAAAAAGCAATGTAACCGCTTGTTACATTGCTTTTTTGTTTTATAATTTTTTTGCCGTCTCTTATTTTTTTATGATTATATCTTTTAAAAATCCCGCTTCATCTTTATAGATTTTTTCACCGTCAAACATAAACACTCCGCAAGCGGTTCCGACCCTTCCGCCCTCATCAAGGTATGAGCAGAAACGTCTTTGCATTGACGTATCTTTCGGAAGAAGCGATGTATCGCCGGTGTAATCCTTATAAAAAACGCGCCATGCGTCTTTAAATTCGTCGGTATAATTTACGTCTATAATATTAAAATCATTTGCAAATTTATATGTATTCGACTCCTCTTTGAAAACCTTTCCCATATACGGCGGAAAAAGAAGGTATGTTGAGCATCTGAAAGCCGTAAATCTGCCGTGTGTTTTGGGATAAAACGCAAATGCCCTTTTATATGAATCAATTACGTCTTCGTGCCTGAGCGAGCCGCACGACGGAATGTGAATGTTTATTACATCGCACTTTTCATCATATGTCATTTTTTCAAATTCAAGACGTCCGATCTTAAAAACCTTTGCCTCAAAAAGCGAGCCGTACCACGTAAACGGAAAAATCCCCCAGACATCATAAACATTTTTGCACTCTTCGATTTTACATTTAAAATCAATCATACTGTCCCAGAAAATCTCGTTGTCTGCGCCGTTTTCGAGATATCTTTTACGCATAATTTCTCCGTTTGCAATAAGGAGCGTCATCATAAATGTATATTTATGAACCGGAATTTTTTCACTGTATTCGTTTATTTTCCGCTCAATAAGATAAAACGGCACCTTGTCCTCTATCATACTTGTAAGTTCTTTAAAATAATCTGTATCTTTAACGAGCAAAAACGTGTCTGTCAAAGCTGTTTTCGCGCCGTCCGCAATATCGGTTTTTTCGATAAATTCATTTATGAACATAAGCATACCTGCCCCCTTTTTTCAAATTATACAATATATATTTTTTTATTGCAATATGTATTTGACTTTTAACTGTGCGTGTGTTAGAATTTTTTTGTAAAAATTACCGCAAAAACTATTAAAACTATCGTAATAATGCGGAAAGGATTTGATTTTTTTTGAGAATCGAAGATCTTGATAAAAATTTTAAACAAAAAACAAAAGTAACGGAAACCGACGTTTTTTACCGTGACGTAAAATGCGGCGAATTTGAAATTTTCGGTCTTGCAAACTGCGAAGAATATACAAGAATTAAAGAATGTTACACGAAAAATTTTAGCGAAGGCGTTAAAAATCTTGCAAAATGCACTGCAGGAGGAAGAATCAGATTTAAAACAAATTCGCCTTATATCGTTTTAAAGGGCGTTGTTTCGCCGTATGATGCACCGCAGCATATGACAAGAATTACAAGATGCGGTTTTTCGGTTTATGACAGAAATGTTTTTAAAAGGTCGCTTGCACCCGAAATTTCGGGAAACTGCGAGTTTGAGAATATTTATTATTTCAGAGATAATAATGAGCACGATGTAACAATCTATCTTCCGCTTTACGGCGGTGTTGAAAAGATTTACATAGGACTTAAAAATGACGCTTACATTAAAAAAAGCGATCCTTACGGCAAGAAAATTATGTATTACGGATCGTCAATAACACAGGGCGGATGCGCCTCAAGACCGGGAAATTCTTATCCCTCAATTATTTCGAGAAAACTAAATACCGATTACGTTAACCTCGGATTTTCGGGAAATGCAAAGGGCGAAAAAGAAGTTGCAGAGTATATTGCAACGCTTGACTTTGATATATTTGTTTACGATTACGACCACAATGCGCCGGATGTAAAAGACCTTGAAAAAACGCACAAGC
>CABUQL010000321.1 GCA_902493665.1 uncultured Eubacteriales bacterium | reverse complement strand
ACGACTTTTTGAAGATTGTAATCTTCCAAAGTTCCATCTTTTTTTATTATTTTAATCACCTTTTTCTCCCCCTTTGATTAACTATTCGTAAAATCAACATAATGTGTTTTATTGCCACCACAAACACAATATGTTGTATTCATATTAAAACTATAAAAAAAATATGTCAAACATTTTTGACATATTTTTAAATAATTTTTTAATCAAATTCGATTTAGTCTTTTTTTGTATGGACAATCAATTTAACTTCTTGTTTTTCTGCAAGTGGTTTTGCATAATCTATCGCTTCTTGTTTTGTTTTTGTTCTTTTTGTTGCCCTTGCGTTAGATTCGCGTTTAACAACCCATTGTTTTGCTTCTGCATCATAGGAAATATCATAATTTCCGCCTTCTTGTGCAGGTTCTTCTTTAACAACTTCTTTTTCTTCTTTTTTAGGAGCAGCTTTTTTAGTTTCTTTAGGTTCAACTTCTTTCTTTTCTTCTGCTACTTTTTTTGTTGTTGTTTTCTTAGCAGTTGTTTTAGGTTCTGCTTCTTTCTTTTCTTCAGTTGCTTTTTTGGTTGCAGTTTTTGCTGCTGACTTTTTAGCTGGCGCTTTTTTAACTGGTTTTTCTTCTTCAACCTTAGTTTCTTCTTTAGGCTCTTCTACTTTTTCTTCAACTTTTTCTTCTTCAACTTTGCTTACTTTAACTTCTACAGGTTGAATTCTTTCTGTCTTAGGTGTTTCTTCTTTAGTTAAAATAATTGGAGTTGAATTTTTTTCACGCATTTTCTTTTCTTTTTCAATATTTAAAATTAAGAATAGAACTGAAACTAAAAGCGCAAAAGCTAAGCAACCTACAAGAATCCAAATTCCATTTCCTGTAATAAAATCTTCAAAACCATTTAATAAAAAACTTTTCATAATTTTCTCCTTATCTCTTTTTAAATTTTAACAAACTATTTTTCAATTTCAAAATGTTTTAAATAACTTTTTATATAATATTTGCGTTAAAAAAATTTTTATGTAATAATTCACTTGATGGATAAAAAATATTTTATGTTAAAGGCGCTTGAACAAGCAAAAATTGCATACAAAAAGAATGAAGTTCCAATAGGCGCTGTTATTGTTAAAGATGGGAAAGTAATTGCTGAAGGATATAATAAGCGCGAGAAAAAGCAAAATGCTTTATTCCACGCTGAAATTGTTGCAATAAATAAAGCGTGTAGAAAACTTAAAAGTTGGCGCCTTGATGATTGTGATATTTATATCACTTTGGAACCTTGCTTGATGTGCTTTGGAGCAATTCTTAATGCAAGATTAAAAAACTGCTATTTTAGTGCTTACGATAAATCAGGCGGCTCTATTTCTTCTAATAGCGAATTATTAAACAAATCTATTTTAAATCATAAATTAAATGTTGAAGGCGGAATCTTGAAAGAAGAATGCGCTGATATTTTGTCAACATTTTTCGAAGAAAAAAGAAAATTAAAACAATAATATTTATATTTGCTCAGGTTATTTGATTATTTATTGACAAAATTATGCCGTTGAATTAAAATATTATAGATGTTAAAAGACGATAAAAAGAAAGACACGCAATATATTAAGCGCGTTAACATTTATAGAAAAGATGTTCCTTTATGGCTTCATTCTATTTTGAAGGCTCTTTTTATTTTATTTATAATTTTCATCGCTTTAATTGCCGTTTTCAATTTTGTATATATTGGAAGGGTCGTTGAAGGTTATTCAATGTTGCCAACTCTCAACAACTATGAAAGTGAAGATATTTCCGATTGTGTTTACATAAACAGATTTGCTTCTGCAAGCCGCGGAGATATAATTGTTGTACATAATCCTCAAAATAATTCAAATGCAAACAAATATGTTATAAAACGCTTAATAGCCACTGAAGGCGATAAAATCGCAATAGTCCGCACAGATA
>CABUQL010000320.1 GCA_902493665.1 uncultured Eubacteriales bacterium | reverse complement strand
TATAATAAAACCATAAAACAATTGTTCTGGCGAGAGTAAATAAAAAAGACCTCCTTATTCAGGAAGCCGATTTTCTCACACACTGTGAGGTCGTAAAACGACGATTTGAGAAATCTTTTATTTGAACTCGTAGTGCAAATTTGTAGGGGACTACAACTTGCACTGTTATTATATCATGCTTTTGAAAGGTTGTCAATATGGAAAGTAAAAATTATTACATCGGACTTGATATCGGAACGGATTCTATAGGATATGCGGCAGCGGATGAATCATACCGTCTTCTTAAATACAAGGGCGAACCCGTATGGGGAAGTCACATAATTGAAGAGGCAAATCTTAAAACCGAACGCAGACAGCACCGCACTGAACGCAGACGTCTCGACAGAAGACAGCAGAGAGTTACGCTTATCAGAGAAATATTCGCAAAAGAAATCGCAAAAATTGACCCTGATTTCTACAAGCGTGAGGAAGAAAGCGCACTTCTTGCCGAGGACGCCTCCACATCAAAAGGATTATTCACGGACATCGGCTATACTGACAAAAAATACCACAAAAGCTATCCCACAATACACCACCTTATTAATGAGTTGATGACGGATGCCGCTCCGCACGACGTAAGACTTGTTTATCTTGCATGTGCATGGCTTGTCGCACACAGAGGACATTTTTTAAGCGAAGTTTCACTCGACAATGTGGAATCGGTCGTTGATTTTAAAACCGTTTACGATAACCTGACGGATTATTTTGCTTTTGAAATCGGCTGCGAGCCTGCATGGGATAACGCAGATCCGGACGAAATTGAAAAAATACTCGTCAAAAAAATCAAATCAACATCAAAAATAAATGAGCTCAACAACCTGTTATTCGGCAAAAAGAAGCCCGAAACTGAAATAACAGACGCTTTTCCGTTCAGCCGACCCGGAATCATTAAGCTTCTTTGCGGCAAAGACTGTTCTGCAAAAGACTTGTTCGGCAAGGAAGAATATGCCGAAGTCAAAAGCTTAAAGCTTAACGATAACGAGCTTGACTCAAATATTTCTGAACTCGGAGACGACGCGGAGCTTGTTCTGCGCCTGAAAGCCGTATATGACTGCGTTACGCTTCATGATGTTCTCGGTGAAAACAAATTTATTTCCGCCGCCAAAGTCGAGACTTACGAGCAGCATAGGAAAGATTTATACGGCACTCCTGATTGGTTAGGACTGAAAAAGTTTATAAAAAAATATGCTCCCGAAAAATACAATGAAATATTCAGAAAAGTCGACAAAAGCACCGCAAATTACAGTGCGTACTCCGGAAATATAAAATCCGACAAAGATGCTGACTGGAAAAAGGCTACTCCGGAAAATTTTTGCACATATATTCTGAAAATTGTTAATAATATAACTCCCGCCGCAGAGGACAAAGCTTTCTACGACGACATGATTGCCAGATTGCAAAAAGATGTAAACACCTTCATGCCTAAGCAGGTTAACGGCGACAACCGTGTAATACCGTATCAGCTTTATTATGTTGAGCTGAAGAAGATACTCGAAAACGCCGAAAAGTATCTGCCTTTTTTGAGCGAAACAGACGAAGAAGGATATCTTACAAAAGACAAGATTTTGTCGGTATTCACTTTCCGCATACCGTACTATGTAGGTCCGCTGAATGCAAGCTCGCCTTATGCTTGGATTAAGAGAAAAGCCGGACGTATCACTCCGTGGAATTTCTCCGAAATGGTTGACGACAACGAGAGTGAACAAGGATTTATAAATAAATTGATAGGTGTATGCTCATATCTTCCGGGTGAGAAAGTATTACCGAAGCAGTCTCTTTTGTACCAGCGTTTTACTGTACTCAACGAAATCAACAATATCACGATAAACGGACTCAGAATATCTCCGGAGATAAAACAGCTGATTTACAATGATGTGTTCAAGAAAAA
>CABUQL010000319.1 GCA_902493665.1 uncultured Eubacteriales bacterium | reverse complement strand
ATATTATTTTACTTTTTTATTTAAAAAAGTAACGAATTTATTGCTTCACCAAATCTTTTATTACTTCGGCGGCGATTATAAGTCCTGCTGCAGGGGGGACGAAAGCGTTACTTCCGGGCACTTGCCGTCTGACAGTGCATTTTCTTTGCGTTCCCGGCGGACAAATACAATTGTGTTTGCAGCTTATTTCGTCATCTTCAATCGGCTTTAGCGGTTTTTCTTTCGAATATATAACCTTTAAATGCGAAATTCTTCTTTTCTTAAGTTCATATCTCATAACTCTTGCAAGCGGACAAACCGATGTCTTGTAAATATCGCAAACTTCAAGCTGCGACGGGTCGAGCTTGTTTCCCGCACCCATCGAGCTTATAATCGGTACACCTGCGTTTTTTGCATTTACAATAAGTTCGATTTTTCCCGTAACGGTATCGATTGCGTCAACAACATAGTCGTAATCCGAAAAATTAAATTCGTGCGATGTTTCGGGCGTGTAAAACGTCTTGTATGTGTTAATAACCGCATCGGGATTAATGTCTAAAAGCCTCTCTTTTGCAACGTCAACTTTGTATTTTCCAACGGTTTTTCTCGTTGCAAAAATTTGTCTGTTAAGATTTGTAAGACAAACCCTGTCGTCATCTATAATGTCAATTGTGCCAAGTCCGCTCCTTATGAGCGCCTCTGCCGTGTATCCGCCGACACCGCCGATGCCGAATACCGCAACACGTGAATTTTTGAGATTTTCCATTGCTTCTTTGCCAAATAGAAGCTGAGTTCTTGAAAATTGATTTTGCATAAGCATTCCTTCTGTATATAATGATTTGTTTTCATACTTTGCAGATTGTTCCTCCGCCGACAACAATATCGCCGTCATAAAGCACAACTGCCTGACCCTTTGTAACCGCACGCTGCGGCTCGTCAAATTCCACTCTTATTGTGTCATCGCCGATTTTTGTCACCGTTGCGCTTTGCGCATTGTGGCGGTAACGCACTTTTGCCGTAACACGCATAGGCTCTTTTATGTCGCTTACCGAAATAAGATTTACATTGTCCGCTTCGAGCGTTTTTGTAAATAAATCCTCATCGTGGCAAAGGATAACCGTGTTGTCGTCCGGATTTACACTTTTAACGTAAAGCGGTCTGTCGGAAGATATCCCCAGTCCCTTTCTCTGACCGACGGTGTAGTGGATTATTCCCTTGTGCGTGCCTAAAATGTTACCGGAAATGTCCTTAAAATATCCTGCGGGATATTTCTTACCTGTGTATGATTCAATAAAGTCCGCATATGTGCCCGTCTGCACAAAGCAGATGTCCTGACTGTCATGCTTTTTTGCGTTGACAAAACCGTACTCTTCGGCGATTTTTCTCACTTCGGTTTTCCTTAGAGACCCAAGCGGAAAAAGTGTGTGCGCAAGCTGCTCCTGCGTCATTGAATAAAGGACGTAACTTTGGTCTTTTGTGTCATCTTTCGCCTTTTTCAAAATGTAGCGTCCGCTTTTTTCGTCAAATTCAATTATCGCATAATGCCCCGTAACAACGTAATCATAGCCGATTTCTTTTGCGCGCAGAAACATTTTGTCAAACTTTAAATATCTGTTGCAGTCTATGCACGGATTCGGTGTTCTGCCGTTTTCATAATCACACACGAAACGGTCTATAACATTTTCGTTGAAGCAATCGGAAAAATTAAAAACATAATAGGGCATGCCGAGTGAGTCGGCAACACTTCTTGCATCGAGCGTGTCGTCGAGAGAGCAGCACGAATTTTCACGGCACACGCCTATATCTTCGTTGTGAAACAGTTTCATCGTTGCGCCTATACATTCGTATCCCATTTTTTTTGTTAAAAGAGCCGCAACACTGGAATCAACGCCGCCGCTCATTGCAATAATTGCTTTTTTCATATGCAAAACTCCGTTTAATTAATTTAA
>CABUQL010000318.1 GCA_902493665.1 uncultured Eubacteriales bacterium | reverse complement strand
AATAATGAGCCGCTTTTAAAGATCATTATATGCCTCCCTGTCGCAGATGAGAACAACATCGGGATGAACTTTAAGCATTGTTGCGGGAACTGTTGTGTTGATATCATCGGTAAGAAGCTCTTTTACAACTGCATGCTTGTTTTTTCCGCTTGCCAAAAGTATGATTTTTCTTGATTTGAGTATCGTGCTGATTCCCATTGTAAGCGCTTTAACGGGAACTTCGGAAATATCGTTAAAAAATCTTGAATTGGCTTTTATTGTACTTTCTGTAAGGTCCGTTACGTGTGTTGATGTATTTAAGTTGTTGTCGGGTTCGTTAAAACCAATGTGACCGTTCTGACCGATTCCCAAAAGCTGAAGGTCAATTCCGCCGGCTTCTTCAATCATATTTTCATAGTTTTCGCACTCAACGTCGGGAGTTTTTGTAAGTCCGTTCGGAATGTGAGTGTTTTCGATGTTGATGTTAATATGGTCAAAAAGATGTTTATACATAAAATAATGGTAGCTCTGGTCGTTTTCGGGAGAAATGGGGTAGTATTCGTCGAGGTTAAACGTTGTAACGTTTGAAAAGTCAATTTCTCCGCTTTTGTTCATTTTTACAAGGTTTTCATAAAGTCCTATAGGCGTTGAACCCGTTGCAAGACCCAAAACACTGTCGGGTTTTAACATAACTTGGCTTGCAATAAGTTTTGCGCCTGTTTCTGACATTTTTTCATATGTGTCGCATACAATTACTCTCATTAAAAAACCGCTCCCTTATATATTGAATTTCTTACCACCTAAATGATGTTGGGGTAGTGTCTTTGTAAACAGTAGTGTTTGATTCAAGTCTTTTTTCACAAAGCTCGCATATTTTTTCGTTTTTGTTAAGATAAGCATTAATGGCATCTATTGCATCGTCAATTCTCGAAACGACACCGCCGTATCTTATACTTAAAACTTCAAATCCGAACGGCTTATATATTTCATACCACATGTTTTTGTGGAGTGTTTTAAACTTAGCATAAAGATGTTTAAGATTCGGCAAAACATTTTCCGAGACATTTCGCAGATATGAAATGTCATTTTCCAGATATTTTTTCTGCAAATTCAAATCAAGCTCGGCTTTTGTTTTGCATATTTCATAAAGAACATAAGCAAACTCATACTTTTTAAAGTTTGCATCTTTTTTATCCATCGCTTTTTTGATTTTCGGCAAAAAGCTTTCGTAACGAGCCATAAGACTTGAAACGATTTCTTCGTTTATGCCCGAACCATATAAAATATCGGAATATAAAAGAGCTTTTCCGCAGACAAATGTTTTATCTTTTCGATAGTCAAAACTTCCGATAGTTTTTGTCAAGTCAAACGTTTGATTAGTTAAAAACTCAGAGGCACTTTTAACGTCATCTTCGGTGCAGTTTTCGCCGAGATAGAAAAACTCGGAGTAGACTGGGAGGAGTGAAACCGAAAACTGTGCACAGCATTCGTTTCCGTCATCGCCCCAAAGTGTTGCAAAAGCAGTGTCGATTTTTTCTTTTGCACATGCTTTTAATGCCGCAAAAGATGTTTCAAGCGCTTGGTCAAATTCAGGAAGATGGCCGTACCATACTGAAATTCCGCCGGCAAATATAACAGGTCTTTTAAGCTGACGGTGCTTTTTGATCTGTTTTAAATACATTTCTTCATCTTTTGTATAGTAATCCCAGTAAACCATTCCTACATCGGGAATAGAATTTATCGTTTCTTCGGGAATTGTGTTTTCTTCATCGTAATAATCGTTTGAAGACGACGCAAGACGGAAGAACATATCGCTCCACATCATAGGTTCAAGACCGTATTTTTTGCAGATGTCAACAACTTTGTTTAAGTGGCGTGTAATAATTTCAAATCTGTTTTGAAATCCGAATTTGTCAAGAAATTTTCCGAGACCGACATTGTGAGCCTCGTCC
>CABUQL010000317.1 GCA_902493665.1 uncultured Eubacteriales bacterium | reverse complement strand
CCGTTTGCGGTTTTGATACGGTTTTTAAGAATAACCGCAATGTTTTTATCGCTTTTTGCCTCCGCAGTGTTTATTGCGGTTGTAAATTACCATCAGGGACTTCTTCTTACGGATATACTTTTCTCGCTTGAGGCGTCAAGGCAGCTTGTTCCGTTTCCGTCAATTTTGGAGCTGATACTTATGGAGGGCGCATTTGAGCTTATAAAAGAGGCCGGAACGAGGGTCCCGTCATCAATCGGACAGACGCTCGGTATTGTCGGCGGTCTTGTTTTGGGACAGGCAGCAGTTGCGGCAAGCGTTGTAAGCCCCATAATGATAATTATTGTTGCGATAACGGGAATAGCTTCTTTTGTAATTCCCGACTATTCTTTGTCACTGTCATTTAGAATACTTCGCTTTGCTTATATTTTGGGCGCCGCGGTTTCGGGATTTTTGGGTATTTTAACGGTTCTTTTTGTCCACATGCTTTCTCTCTTTAGCGTAAAATCGTTCGGCGTGCCGTTTACCGCACCTTTTGCACCGCTTGAAAAAAATGCCGGAGCATCAACTCTTCTTGCAAATCCGGCATGGAAAAAAGAAGAAAGAGCGGCATATATAAAGAGCCGCGACAGAATCAAGCAGTCAAAAATCAGCAGAGTATGGCGCTATAAAAAGAGGTAGGTGATTTTTTTGAAGGTCAGCGAAAAAGAAGCGGTACGACTTATAGTGATACTTGTCATTTCAAAAATATTTTTCTGGGACATAAACAGATTCGTGTATTACAGTGCGAGCGCCGCATGGATAAATGCGGTTTTAACAACAGCATTTACCGCATTGCTTTTTTTGATTTTAAAATACGCATACAGCAAAAACAACTGTGCAGACGTTTTTGACTGCATAAAAACCGCGTATGGAAAAACCGGTCTCATAATAGCGGGGACACTTCTTTTTATAATGCAGATTTTAAATTTCACCGTTGTTTTAAGAATATATTCAAACACAATTTCAACAATAACACTAACGTCAATGCCAAGTTATTTTGTGCTGATATTTATTCTTATAACGGTAATTGCGGCGGGATACTACGGAATAGAAAATCTGATAAAGCTCACTTCCGTTTCGTGCTGGGTGATAGTTGCATTTATTACGGCACTGTTTTTGTTTGATATTCCTCACTTTGATTTCACAAACATTTTTCCCGTTTTCGGAAACGGGCTTTCGGGGTTTTTAAAATGCTATAAAAATGTCGGATTTTACAATGAGCTTTTGTTTTTGCTTTTTCTGGTTCCGCTTTTAAAAGAACGGAAAAACTTTGGAAAAATAGGGTTCAAATCAATAGCGTATTCGGGAATTATCATAATTCTTACCGCCCTGGTGTATACACTTACCTCACCGTATCCGGCAAACACGCAGTTTTATCTTCCCGTTCTTGAAATTTCAAGTGAGGTAAACATCAGCGTTATTTTTCAGCGTGCGGAATCTATATTCCTTATTTTGTGGATTTTCACGTGCTTTATATATCTCGGCGCATCGTTTTGTTTTATGCTTTACACATTTGAAAAAACGTTCGGCATAAAGGATAAAAAAGCAATAATCGGCGCCGTTCTTATAATTTCGGTAACGCTTTTGGATTTGTTTGAAAACATAAACGAGGCAAATCCGCTTTACAGATTTATGTTTTATGCGTTTGCGGTGTCGCTTTTTGTTTTCTTCACACTCACATTTTTTATAAGCGCTCACAGGAGGAAAAAAGAAAAATGAAAAACAAAAAATGCATAACAAAGAAAGTTTTTGCCTTATTTTTTCTTTTGATTTTTTTAATAATACTCTCGGGCTGCACAAAAAGCCATCATGAGGTTGACGATTTTGCATACGTCGTTGCAATCGGCGTTGATGAAGGAAAAGACGACAATCTTGAAATAACACTTTCCTTTGCAAATCCCAATGCAATAGGAGGA
>CABUQL010000316.1 GCA_902493665.1 uncultured Eubacteriales bacterium | reverse complement strand
CACCGCAGCCTGTGCATTTGTCACTGTCAACAACCGCTATACCGTCTTTTATGCTCATTGCGCCGAATTTGCAAACCTTAACGCACGAACCTAATCCCATACATCCGTATTCGCACTTTTTGGGTCCGTTTCCGAGATTAACCGCAGCATTGCAGTCGTCAAGACCGTAATATTCGTATTTCTCACCGGCAGCATTGCAATTGCCGTGACAGACAACATACGCTTTCTTTTTTTCGATTTTTCCTGCCGAAACTCCCATTATAGCCGAAATTTCTTTCATCTTTGCTTCGGTCATAAGATTACACGAACTGATCGGAGCGCCGTCATTTACTATAGCTTTTGCCATTGCACTGCATCCGGCATAACCGCAGCCGCCGCAGTTTGCGCCGGGCAAAATGCCCGAAATTTTTTCTATTCTTTCATCTTCACAAACCTTAAAAACTATTGACGCATACGCAAGTATTGCACCGAATGCAAGACCGAGTCCGCCGACAGCCAAAGTTGGATAGAGTATTTCTTTAAGCATTTACAAAATCCCTTCTTTCCTTAAAATCACACCTTCTTAAAACTGATGTGAAAGCCTTTGCATTAAAACGAAAGTCCCTGGAAGCCTAAAAATGCAATTGACATAAGTCCTGCCGTAATAAGCGCTATCGGAAATCCTTTTAAAAATTCGGGAATATCGCACGATTCGAGTCTTTCTCTAAGTCCTGCAAAAAGAACAATTGAAAGCGTAAATCCTGCCGATGCGCAAAATGCGTACCAGATTGAGCCGAAAAATGAGTATCCCTGCTCCACATTTAAAAGTGCAACACCGAGAACCGCACAGTTTGTTGTAATAAGCGGCAGATATATTCCGAGTGATTCATAAAGTGAAGGAACTGTTTTTGCCACAAACATTTCAACAAACTGAACAAGACCCGCAATTACAAGAATAAATGCAAGCGTCTGAAGATATTCCGCTTTAAGCGGAACAAGAATAAATCTTTGCGTAAGGTAAGTCATCGCCGAAGCAAGAACCATTACAAACATAACCGCCATTCCCATACCTACTGCTGTTTCTGTCTTTTTTGATACTCCGAGGAAAGGACAGATTCCCAAGAATTTTACCATAACAAAGTTTTCCGCAAATATTGCCATAACTGCCATTACAAGAAATTGTTTAATCATTTTGCGCCGCCTCCTTTTTTAAGGATATTGCATTTTTAACGGCAAGAATAATTCCGAGCGTTATAAATGCTCCCGGCGAAAGAATAAATATTATAGCCGGTTTGAAGTTTTCACCGAATATTGAAATATTAAATATCGTTCCGTTTCCGAGTATTTCACGAACGGCTGCAAGTATTGTAAGACCGAGCGTAAAGCCGAGTCCCATTGAAAGACCGTCAACCGCAGACGGCAAAACCGCATTTTGCGATGCAAAGCTTTCCGCTCTTGCAAGTATAATACAGTTTACAACTATAAGCGGTATATACATTCCGAGGCTCGATGCAATGTCGGGAAGATACGCTTTGAGCATCATTTCAATTACGGAAACAAAAGCGGCAATAATTACAATGTATGAAGCTATTCTGATTTTTGAAGGAATAACTTTTCTGAGCGCCGAAATCGCCATATTTGAAAAAATTAAAACGAATGTTGCCGAAAGTCCCATACCGAGTGCATTAATAACGGACGTTGTAACCGCAAGCGTCGGGCACATACCCAAAAGCTGAACAAATGTGGGATTTTCCGTTATAAGTCCCGTTTTTACTATTTTTGAGTAATTGTTTTTCATTGTATGCCCTCCATTTCCTTAACCGCACTTACCGCTGCATTTACACCGCGTGTTACGGCTTTTGAGGTTACGGTTGCACCGCTGATGGCAACAATTTCGTTGCCCTCGGGCGTACCCGATTTTATTACGTCGATTTCTCCGTCAAGACCTTTTAGATTGTC
>CABUQL010000315.1 GCA_902493665.1 uncultured Eubacteriales bacterium | reverse complement strand
CGGTATGTATAAAATTAAATGGGAGCTTGAGGATTTATCTCTTAAATACATCGACCCCGTTGCTTTTCACGAAATTGCCGAAGGTATAGCGCAGAAAAGAAACGAAAGAGAAGAGTTTATTGCACAGATTAAAAAAGAATTAAAAGAAAAAATGGACGAAGCGCACATAAACTGCACTATAGACGGCAGACCGAAGCATTTTTACAGTATTTACAGAAAAATGTTTACGCAAAACAAAACGCTCGACCAGATTTACGATTTATTTGCCGTAAGAATAATTACGGACAGTGTTGCCGACTGTTATACGGCTCTCGGAATAGCGCACGAACTTTACAAGCCTATGCCGGGCAGATTTAAAGACTACATTGCAATGCCCAAGCCGAATATGTATCAGTCGCTCCACACAACGGTTATAGGTCATAACGGCACACCTTTTGAAATTCAGATACGAACAAAAGAAATGCATGAAATTGCCGAAAACGGTATCGCCGCACACTGGAAATACAAAGGTGTTTCCGAGGGCGACAAAAACTTTGAAGCAAAGCTTTCATGGATACGCCAGATTCTTGAAATCCAAAACAACTCCGACAACGAAGAAGAATTTTTGCGTGCGCTTAAAATCGACCTTTTTACGGACCAGGTTTTTGTTTTCACACCGAAAGGCGAAGTAATGAACTTTCCCACAGGCGCAACGCCCGTCGATTTTGCATTTACAATCCACAGTGCGATAGGCTACAAAATGCAGGGTGCGCGCATTAACGGAAAAATCGTTCCGCTCGACTATCAGCTCCAAAACGGAGATATTGTTGAAATTATAACTTCCTCCGCAATACACGGCCCGAGCAGGGATTGGCTTAAAATTGTCAAAACAAGTCAGGCGAGAAGCAAAATAAACCAGTGGTTTAAAAAGGAAAAACGCGAAGAAAACATAGTCCGCGGCAAAGAAATGCTCGACAAAGAAATAAAAAGACTCGGACTTTCAAACGAAGACCTTTTAAACGAAGAATATATGGTATCTTTGTTTAAGCGCTACGGATTTGCAACGCTTGACGATTTATACTGTTCCATAGGCTACGGCTCGCTGCCGCTTACAAAAGTAATATCAAGACTTAAGGACGAGCACAGAAAGAAACTCGAAAAGCAAAATCATAATCTTACGGTTGAAAGCATATCCGACCAGATTCCGCAGTCGCCGTCAAACACAGGTTCAAGCGACGGTGTTGTTGTTTCGGGAATAGACAACTGTCTTATCCGTTATTCAAAATGCTGCAACCCTGTTCCGGGAGATAGAATTATCGGTTACATTACAAGAGGCAGAGGCGTTTCAATCCACCGTCAGGACTGCACAAACATTGCAAACGCATACACTATTCCCGAAGAAAAAGAACGTCTTATTGAGGTTTCGTGGGCACAAAGCGAAAAGACGTCGTTTAACGCTTCTCTTAAGCTTGAAGCGAACGACAGACCCAATATGCTTATTGATATTACAGGTGTTATTGCGGCTGCAAAAATGCCCATTAAATCAATGAACGCAAGAACGAAAGACTCAATTGCAATTATTGACATCACCGTTGAAATAACAGACGCTGACCAGATAAGCAAAATTATAACAAAACTTAAAAACATCAAAGACGTAATAGACGTTACAAGACACAACGGATAAGCATCTTCAAAGATGTCAAAAAATCCGACGCATATACTCAAAACCATAAGGAGAAAAAAATGAAGCTTGTAAAACTTGTACTGTGGCTTCTCCACACAAACTGCTACATTCTTTACGATGAAAACACAAAAAACGCCGTTGTAATAGACCCTGCCGGGCAGTTTGAAAAAATCAAAGATAAATTGGATTCGCTCAAATTAAACGTTAAATACATCTTTTTAACTCATGCGCACATAGACCATATGATTGCGCTCGATGAGCTTAAAAACTACACAAACGCA
>CABUQL010000314.1 GCA_902493665.1 uncultured Eubacteriales bacterium | reverse complement strand
TAAAATAAGAGAGCTTATCTCATCTTTGGAAAACTTTCTTACAAACGGTAATGCGTGCAGAGTTATTGTTGTCGGCGCAGGTAAAATAGGACGTGCACTCTTGGATTACAAGGGATTTGAAGATTACGGCATTCAAATATCGGCAGCCTTTGATGTTGCGGTAAAAGAGCCGGAATTCAGCAAATTCGGAAAGCCTGTTTTGCCCGTCGGCGAAATTGAAAGTTATTGCGAAAAGAACGATATAAAAATCGGAATTATAGCAGTGCCGTCGGAAAATGCACAGGACGTTTGCGATGTTTTGCTTAAAAGCAATATACGCGCAATTTGGTGCTTTGCGCCGTGCACTTTAAAAGTCCCCGACGGAGTTATCGTTCAGTATGAAAATATGGCATTGTCGCTTGCGTATTTAAGCAAAAAGATATAACCGCAAAAAATTGCAATGTAAGAAAACGCATTTTTGTGCTTTTGAATAATTAAATGCAATTATAAACGAATAATAAAAAACGTGTGAGTTTTTCTCACACGTTTTTTGTTTTTATAAGCTTTATTTGATTTTTGTTATATCGTAAGGTGTTGTCTGGTACACATAGTAGTTAAGCCAGTTTGTAAAAAGAAGGTTTGCGTGGGCACGCCAGGTGGTGTAAGGTTCTTTTTTCGGGTTGTTGCCGGGATAATAATTCTTCGGCATATCAATACTAAGACCTTTGTTTATATCACGCATATACTCATCGTGAAGAGTATATTTGTCATATTCGGCATGGCCCGTAACGAAAATCCGTTTTTTATCACGCGACGTAACGATGTATATTCCCGCCTCGTCGCTTGATGCCATAATCTGAAGGTCGCCGCATTTTTTAATATCCTCCTCCAAAACCGTTGTGTGACGTGAATGGGGAGCATAAAAAACATCATCAAAACCACGCATAAGCATGGCCTTTTTATATCGCACTTTGTGCTCAAAAATTCCGAAAACCTTTTTTTCGGTGTTGTATTTGGGTATTCCGTAATGATAATAAAGTCCCGCCTGAGCCGCCCAGCAAATATGAAGGGTGCTTGTTACGTTGTCGGTCGACCACTCCATAATTCTTTTGAGTTCGTCCCAGTAGTCGACTTCTTCGAATTCAAGCTTTTCAACAGGTGCGCCCGTAATTATCATACCGTCGTATTTAGTGTCTTTTATTTGTTCAAAATCTTTGTAAAATGACACAAGATGAGTTTGCGACGTGTTTTTTGAGTTGTGTGTTTTTGTGTTTATCAAATCAATTTCAATCTGAAGCGGTGTGTTTCCTATAAGACGCAAAAGCTGAGTTTCGGTAACAACTTTTGTGGGCATAAGATTTACAATTGCAACCTTCAGCGGACGTATGTCCTGTGTCAGCGCCCTTTTTTCGGTCATAACAAATATGTTTTCACCTGTAAGGATTTTTTGTGCGGGAAGCTTTCCCGGGATTTTAATCGGCATATGGTTTACTTCCTTTTAAAATTGTTATATTCTATGTATATACCTGCATTTTGTTATTTTAACATTACTTTTCAAGTATGCGGTTTCTTAAATATTTTCCTATTGCGCATAAAAGTTTTAAAGCTTCTGTTTCAACTTCTTTCGGGAAAGTCTTTATTCCCATAAACGACTCAAATGAAAGATTTCCCTGATAGTCTATTTCTTTAAGACCTTCAATCATACCGTTCCAGTCGGTGCAGTAAAGTCCCCAATTTCGCTGCTGCGTATACGGCATCATATGCAAATCGAAAGTTCCGTCATTGTCGTGTATGTGAAGGCACGTAAGGCGGTGCGAAAGTTTTGTTATAAAGTTTTTAATATTTTTTGACAAAAGATTTGCGTGGCCTATGTCAAGACAGAAACCGAAAATATTTTCGCCTGCTTCCTCGTTTAACTTGTCGATGTAATAACATGCCTCATAAGCATTGGAACATGAGCCTTCAACAGGCT
>CABUQL010000313.1 GCA_902493665.1 uncultured Eubacteriales bacterium | reverse complement strand
GCGTTTTGGATATCGTTAAAGCTTATGAAAAAGCTTGCGGTAAAAAGATTAATTACAAAATTGCTCCCAGACGTCCCGGAGATATTCCGGCTTGCTATGCAGACCCTGCCAAATCGAAAGAACTCCTCGGATGGGAAGCGACAAAAACTATCGAAGATATGTGCAAAGATTCGTGGAACTTTACACAGAAAAATCCTCAGGGACTTTAATTTTAAACTTAATAAACAAACAAAAAGCTTGATGCGGACTGCGTCAAGCTTTTTTAATGCATATTAAATATTTTTGCGGTTAAATCATTATATGGTAACTATAGGCACTGTAATCGGACACAATATGCTGTCCTCTTATCAGTACTTAAGCGAAAAAAACCGAAATTTCAGAAGTTTTTCGTTTTGCTAAATAGTTTTTGGTTCGTAGTCCGCTCCGACAGACAACACAATGTTTAAATTGCCGTTTCTGCATCGCAGTGTGTCAATAAACTCTTTTTCATCAATGTCGCCTGAAAGAGTTATGTCATATGTAAGCTGATAGAGCGTCCCGAGGTCAATTGTTTTCACACGCAAAAGCATATACTGCGAAGCGTATTTTTCCAAAATATCATCGAATGCGCCCTTAAAGTTTAAATCCTCGGGTATGGTGATTTTAAGCTGATAATGCTGTCTTTTCGGATAACCGAACTTTATAAAATCAAGGATAATTACAAACGCACAGAGCACCAAAACAAGTAGTGCGGTATACAACAAAAGTCCGACGCCGCATCCGAGTCCTGCCGCAAGCGCAAGAAAAATAAATGTTATATCCTTTGCCGAGCCCGGTGCACTTCTGAATCTAATTATCGAAAATGCACCTGCAAGGCTGAAAGCTCTTGCTACATTGTTTCCGACAAGCAAAATTATAATCGCAATAATTGCCGGAATCATCATAAGAGTCATAATAAACCCTTGATTATACTGATTTTTTCTGTTTATAAACATATAAGTTAAACAAACCGCAACCCCAAGCACAAACGAGCTTACTATGGTAATTAAAATTGTGCTCAGCGAAGCGACTTCGCCAAAAGCGGCTCCCTGTGTGATACCAAACATAATCCTTCCCCCTTTTTTTCACTTATCTCTTTTTTATGACCTGTTCCGTATTTTGAAAAGCCTGTGGGATAAATCGCATTTTCACTCAGAAGCTTTGTAAGCCACATCGGTATTGCCTCCGAAGTTTTTATCTCCATAACCCACAAATCTTCTTTTAAAATTAGATTTCCCTTATTTTCATTTTCCAAAAGCAAATCTTTTGTATCTGTGCGGATGTTTGTGTCAAACGATACTCTTAAATCATTGGCACTGTTTGAAAAAAACGCAAATCTGTCGTATGAAACTTTCATTTTTGCAACCGGTTTATATGTATTTATAAAATAATTCAATTCAGCCAAAACCTGCTTGTTTACGTGTTCTTTCAAAATAACATCCGGTGATTTTACAAACTCATAAGCTTCATAAAGATGCAGTGCGCTTCTTCTTTTGTATGTAACACTGCCGCATTTTTTCTTGATTTCAAGATAAACCATATCATCGCTTTTCGGAACGCCGTAGCCCCTCAGCCGTAACTTTTCTTTATAATACGGTTTGTCGGTTGAATTTCTGATTAAATAATCGTCAATTGTGTCGTAATAAATGTTTGTTATATGATACGGCTTATCGTCTCTGTTGTATTTGTCTTTTACCATGTGGTCTTTCATGGCGTCTTTTAACAGGAGAAATTTATCGTTCGATATAACATACTTTTTTTCGACACGGCTAAATACTTCAATAGCCAAACATTTCACTCCCCTTACCAAAACACTAATGCCAAACAAACTTTTTATCTATTTATTAAGAAATGAAATCGCCTTATAAATTCCCGCAACGGTTTTTCCGTCGCATATAACTCCGTTTTCAATCATTTTAAGCACGTCGCTTATTTTCATCTTTTC
>CABUQL010000312.1 GCA_902493665.1 uncultured Eubacteriales bacterium | reverse complement strand
AAATGCGTTTTTAAATGTAAAAAATGTTACAACAAGAAATCATTTAATCTCCGGTTCTCCAGCAAGTCAAATACTTTCTTACATGGTAAATCGCAAAATGTTCGATGAATTGCAACGAGTGTGTGACAATAATGGTATGGTTATGACCATTTATGTTGATGATGTTACTTTTTCTTCAAAGAATGTAATCTCAAACCGATTCAAGACCGAAATTAAATCAATTGTTAAAAAATATGGATATCAGCTATCAGCAAGTAAAGAAGTATCTTATTCGAAGTGTTATCCAAAGGTTATAACTGGTGCAGTTATAAATAAAAACGGAAGAGTTTCCGTTAGAAATTCAATGAGAAGGAATATAAAAGATGAATTTGAAAAGTTAAAGGAAAATCCTGATGATGTATATGTTAGATACAGATTAAGAGGATTAGTTACATCTGCTCAGCAAGTTGATAAATCTGTGTTTCCTTCAATAAAAAAATTTGCATATGATAAAAAATACAAAGTAAAATAAAAGCACTTGATACTATAAAGAATTCAAGTGCTTTTGGTATTAGTTTTTGCTATTAAAATTAGGATACTCCAAATAAACTAAAAATCCGAACCCATTACCAACCGGTACAAGGTTCGGATTTCTACTGTTTGGTGCGGATAACAGGACTTGAACCTGCATGAAATTGCTTTCACATGGACCTGAACCATGCGCGTCTGCCAATTCCGCCATATCCGCATAAAGTTATTAAACTGAAAATAAAATGTTTAAAACCGAGGTTTTGGCGGCAAACTGATTTTGCGTCAAATTCAGCATTGTCAACCAAATGATTATACCATTATTACGCAAAATAATCAAGGAGTTTTTTACACATTTTAAAAAAATAATGCGATATGCATTTTTAAAACCGCATTATTTAAAAATCAATCCTAATTGCGTCATCTTTTCAGCTGATCACCCTATACAAATCGGCTGCGTCCTGTTTTAATGTGTGCTCCAGCACTTTTAAAACTTCAACTTTAATAACTCTTTCGCCGAATGTAATCTCTATTATATCGCCCTCTTTTACGTCTGCCGACGGTTTTGCGATTTTCGAGTTGAGTTTTACCTTTGAATTATCGCACGCCTCCTGAGCCAATGTACGCCTTTTTATAAGTCTTGAAACTTTTAAGTATTTATCCAATCTCATTTTTCTACCCTCTTATGATGTTATGTATTATTATAGTATGATGTAAATTTATTTATATTCAAAAAACAAAAAAGGCACAAGAAAATTTCTTGTGCCAAATCACCAAAAAATTACTTAACAGCGTCTTTAAGAGCTTTACCTGCTTTAAATGCCGGAACATTTGATGCGGGGATAGTGATTTCTTCTTTTGTCAAAGGATTTCTGCCTTTTCTTTCAGCACGTTTTCTGAGTTCAAATGTACCAAAACCAACAAGCTGAATCTTGTCGTCATTTTTAAGAGCTTCTGTAATGCTTTCAATCAAAGCTGCAAGAGCCTTATCAGCATCTTTCTTTGTAAGACCACTTTTGTCAGCAACCTTTGCAATCAAATCTGCTTTATTCATTATATTCACCTCTTCATAATAAATTGTTGCAATAGCCTATTGCAACCTATACTCTATATTATACCTATTTTCAGCATTTTGGCTAGTCCTTTTTTAAATTTTTTTGCATTTTATACAAAAATTTAATTGATTTTATGGCAAATTAAACAACTTATTTGTTAATTATTTTAAATTTTACCATGATATCCGCAATTTTCTCACCTTTCGGTATCATCAGTATATCGTCATAATTAACCGTTTTAAGTGCAAAAATCATTATAAAATAAACAATTGCACCCGCACCAATTGACAGTAAAACGGATATCGCATAATGCATTGATGATGTTAATCTGTTAACAAAAAGCACACCAACCGCCATAACCGCAACACATATTACGGGTTTTACGATAAACTCCGAAATATTAAAGCCGATTCTCATTTCTTTAATGATAAAACAAAGAT
>CABUQL010000311.1 GCA_902493665.1 uncultured Eubacteriales bacterium | reverse complement strand
AATCTTTAACTCTTGTGTCAGGGTTTATACCTGCTTCTTTAAGAATTTTATTAGATGAACTTCTTCCTATGCCGAAAATATAAGTAAGACCAATTTCCACTCTTTTTTCGTTAGGTAAATCTACACCGGCTATTCTCGCCATTTATTACACCTCCTAAATAATATAACTGTTTTTGTTTCTGCACATTTGTGCTGATTTTATATTAAACTTTAAAAGGTTATAGAAAATTCTATACAGCCGCCCTTTTTAAGCTAATCACAATTAATCAACCTTGTTTCTGCTTGTGCTTAGGATTTGAGCAAATTACCATTACATTGCCTTTTCTTTTAATTATTTTACATTTTTCACAAATGGGTTTAACTGAGGGTCTGACCTTCATTATTACTACCTCCCTGTTTAAATTAAAATCTCGAACTAAATTACTTCGCTCTCCACGTGATTCGTCCTCTTGTCAAGTCATATGGTGACATTTCAACAGTTACTTTATCACCGGGAAGAATTCTTATAAAATTCATTCTCAGCTTTCCTGAGATATGCGCCAAAATTCTGTGACCGTTTTCAAACTCAACCTGAAACATTGCGTTCGGCAAAGCCTCAACTACTGTTCCTTCAAGTTCCAATACATCTTCCTTAGCCATTTTATAACCTCCTTTATAACTTGATTTTGTCCTCACCGCGGGACGCTTTATAATTTGAAATTGAATATTTTATTTCTTTATTTGTTAACCCTTCCGATAAGGAAAGTTTTTCAGAAATAAATCTGTCGTTTGTGCCTGTCAGCTTTAAATGCTTTAATTTTTTCTTTTTCGGGGTGCCAACCTTTCGCACCTTACCGTCAGCAAGATATGCATAACCGTCTTTTACGCAAAGAATTATAAACAAGTTATCTTTATCTCTGCCCGCAGCCGAATACGCAAACTCTCCCGGCAAAACTTTCAAAAAAATCACCTCTTAAAACATTAAAAGCACTGTAATTTACAAAGATGTCAATATAAGCGGCTCGCCGTCCGTTATAAGAATTGTGTTCTCATAATGTGCCGAGTAAGAATTGTCAAGCGTAACAACTCCCCAGCCGTCTTTTAAAGTTCTTGTCGGAGCTTTTCCCATATTAACCATCGGTTCAACTGCAATAGTCATATTTTTCATAAGTCTGTTGCCTCTGCCGAATGTTCCGTAATTCGGGATTTCAGGATCTTCGTGAAGATGTTTTCCGACTCCGTGACCGCAGTAATTCCTTACGATACTGAAACCGTTTTCTTCAACATAATTCTGAATTGTTGCCGATATGCTGAAAAGTCTTTCGCCGACTTTAGCATACTTAATTCCTTCAAAGAAGCTTTGTTTTGTGACATCTATAAGCCTTTGGGCTTCCGCGCTGATATTGCCCACAGGATAGGTTCTTGCCGCATCGCCGTGATATCCGTCCTTTACAGCACCGATATCCAGACTTACAATATCGCCGTCCTTAAGCTTTATATCTTCCGACGGAATACCGTGAATTACAACATTGTTAATTGAACAGCAAATGCTTGCCGGAAAACCGTTGTAATTTAAGAATGAAGGCTTTGCACCTTGACTTAATATATATTCCTTCGCGATTTTATCAAGGTGAGCAGAGCTTACGCCAGGGCGTATATGAGGCTTTAGAGCCTCAAATGTTCCGGCAACTACTCTACCCGCTTCGCGCATTGCTCTGACTTCACCTGCTGATTTTATATAAATCATTTACTAATTACTCCAATGCACTTATAATGTCGCTTGTGATCTGATCAATCGGATTTGTTCCGCAGACAAGTTTAAGATTGCCTTTCTTTGCATAGTAATCTTTTAAAACTGCTGTCTGTTCGTGATACACTTTAAGTCTGTTTTTAATTGTTTCGGGTTCGTCATCTGCTCTTCTTATAAGCGGTGCGCCGCATTTATCGCACAAATCACCTTTTTTGGAAGGAAGATTGTCAACGTGGAATGTAGCTCTGCAGCCTGAACACTCACGTCTGCCCGAAAGTCTTTTAATAAT
>CABUQL010000310.1 GCA_902493665.1 uncultured Eubacteriales bacterium | reverse complement strand
TACCGCAGACGGTTGCCGAAATTGACGATTATGCATTTTACTTTTGCGAATTGCTGAAAGATGTTAATATAGAAAACGGGCTTAAAACAGTCGGCAATTATGCTTTTTACGGTTGCGGAATGAAAAATATACTTTTGCCTTACGGTGTTGAGTCTGTTGGCGATGATGCTTTTAAAAACTGCGAGTTTTTGTCGCACGTTGATTTGCCGGGTACCGTTTCAAAAGTCGGAAACGATGCTTTTTACGGAACGGACGGTTTGCTTATTATAACGGGATACGGCGATGCTGCCAAAGAAGCCGCAGCTGCCGCAGAGAGAAATTTTAAAGAAACAGTAAGAATTATTGTAAATAACAAGGAGCTTCGTCCCGATACACCTGCTTTTGTGGAAAACGGATGTACAATGGTTCCGATGCGAAGCATATTTGAGGCGCTCGGCGCTTCGGTTTTGTGGGATAATGAAACCCAAACCGCTTTTGCCCAAAGAAACGGAATTGAGTGTTCATTTAAAATCGGAGAAAACGTTCTTTATAAAAACGGTACTGCGATCCCCCTTTTGGCAGGCGCCGTTTTAAAGGACGGAAGAACGCTTGTTCATGTAAGAGCAATTGCCGAATCATTTGGTGAAAATGTAGAGTGGAACGAAGATACCGGAATTGTTACGGTCGGAGAAAGGTAATTTTGAAAATAAAACAAATTAATATAGATTTATGATATGACGGAGGTAATTACTATGAAAAAAATAATGAGAGTTTTGTGCGCAGCGGTTGCAATGATGATTGCATTTTCGTGCATTCCTGCAATGGCAGCAAACGATTGGGGCTCATACGGTCAAGGCAACTGGGGCGGAAGTTACGGGAAAACTACTTCAAGCAAAGTTATTTTCTATATTGAAATAAACGGAAAACAGCTTGACTCAAACGGAAATATATCGGGACGGGATTCAAAATCGTTTACAGACCCGATTGGTACGAGTAATTTAAAGAAAAATCTTCCGTCATCGTATTCAATTGCAATCGGTAACGGTGTTACCGAGGCGGACGTTTTGGAAAATGTTTCATCAGTTCCGAGCGACAAAAAAGTTTTTGACAGTGTTGTAAAACAGTACAAAGAACAGGATGCTTACATCCGTTCAAGCAACGGAAAAGTTATTCCGTGGTCAAGACTTAATTCGGATTACTATAAAGTATCATGGTACGTTTTGAAATATGAAAACGACGGCTGGCACGTTGACGCATTATCATAGAAAAGGAAACAAATGAAGAAATTTCAATAGTTATTCCGAAAGAAGATGCCGACAGAGCAACATGCGTTGAATACGATGTAAGAAAAGGAACTTTCGCACCGGGCACTATGGTGGTTAAAGCAAACAGACCTCACAGCCATTGGAGAGGCGATAACGACACACTTGTTATGGACGGTTTTGAAGACGTTTGGTACACTGTGCTTGACGAAAAAACATTTGAAGCAAATACAAATGTTGTTCCTCAAAAATTAATGGATGCGGCAATGGCTGTTGCAAAGCTTGCAGGGGCAAGACTTTCGGAGCTTGATTCAAAACTTCAAAAACAGTACGGAAGAATTGACTCACAGGCATACAAACAGGAATACATTTCAAGAAACGGAAAAACAACTCTTTATGTTACACCTTATATAACGGAAAGACTTTCATCAAGATACGGTGTAAACAACGATGAATTGATCTGGCTTGCAGAGGGTGACTCTCAGGGCAATATAGTTAAAGTATATGTTATGGACAGACAAAATGCGAGCATCAGCAATATGTTTGATGGAGAATGATTTTTAAGCAGTGCGTCTGACGTAATGCAGTGCATTTGCGAGTATAGCAGAACAAATCTGTATACTCGCTTTTGTCGTGTTTTGCATTTGACAGTTTTGGCAAGCGTCTGGGCATTAAGGAGGCATGGATTTTGAAAAATATAAATGTTCGAAGAGTAGGCATCTGGTCGGAGGCAATAAGCGATTTTGCTTCGATTACAATAGGTTATCTTATTTCAACAAAAATCTTTGGATATTTGTCA
>CABUQL010000309.1 GCA_902493665.1 uncultured Eubacteriales bacterium | reverse complement strand
GAATTTGGCGAATGTTACGACTTTCTCTATATCCCCGACTACAAAGAAGATTGGGATTTTGTTCTCGAGCATCAAGGCAATATGTACTTTGCCCTTGCTTACGTTTGGAACAAAGACTGTGAATGGTGCTCGGAATTCGGCACGATTGGAATCCGCGCTTTTGCCGGCGGCATTAAACGTGTTGCGTAAAGGAGAAAAATATGAAACCGATAGAAGTAAAAGCACATCTCAATTCAATGGACGGAAAGACGGGCCGGGCAATATTGCTCGGTCCTAATTATTTATTTGCAAGACCTATAACCAACTCTTACGTTTTCAAAGTCGGCAATCAGCTTTGCACGGGCATTATGAACTGGTTTGTCGGAGAATACTACGTGGATGACAAGTACGGAATCGTGGACGAAAGAAACGAAAACTACGACATCTATAAGAAATACACAAAGGAGTGAGAATATGGCACAAATCAAAGACTTAGAAAAATACATAGACTATGAGTTTTCTTCGGGCTGTTATACGGGAGATGACTACAAAAGTTTTCAAACGAAATACATCAACTTCTTACGTTCTATATGCAAGCAAAATCATTGGCAACTCGTGAATGTCGGACGGAATCATTACTGCTTTTCTGCTTTTATCAAGAGTGCGGAAAACAAGTGCGTTTACGTTTCTATAAGCGACGTTAGGTTCTTCACCAACGAATGGTACAGCAACATTTTGATACGCACAGCCAAGAACGAGCAAGATTATCACGGCGGATTCAACCACCGCACAACACTCAAAGAACTTGAGATGAAGGCAATGGAACTTCTTGAAGATTTTCCGTTTTAGGAGGCAATATGGAACTCAATTTGACTGCCAAAAATAAGCAAGAAGAACTTGTCTTGAAATACCTTCAAAATAATGCGAGCGACGTTCTTGCGAACAAGATAAACAACGGCACACCGTTTGAGAAAGACGGTCATTCTTTGACCAACAAAAAGACGCTTGCAGGGTTTATGAGATTTGCTTGCGACGAGGCACGAAAACTTGCCGAGAAAGGTGCAAATTCAACTTTCATCGACGACCAAACCGTGTATGGTTGGGCAATACATTTCTTTGAAGAAGACAGCATCGAAGGGACGCTTTATACACCCGACGGAGTGGAATACAAACCTACAGTTAAACGTGTCGAATCCAACGCGGTTAAAGCAAAAACCGAGCCGAAAAAGCAAGAAAACGTACAATTCTCATTTTTTGACAGTTTGACCGAACAAGAAGTTAAAGATAACGAAACAGCAGAATTAAGTGTTATTACGGAAAAAGACAGCAATATAGGCAAATCCGAAATGCAAATTGAAAAGCCTTCTAAAAGCAAATCTCAAAACGCCACATTTTACGATAAATATCATATTTTACAACAGCAAAATCCAAATAGCGCAGTTGCATATAGGCTTGGCGATTTTTATGAAATTATGGGAGAAAAAGCGGTTGAGGTTGCAAGAGAAATCGACCTTACTTTGACAAGCCGAGATTGCGGATTGGAAGAACGTGTGCCTATGATTGGATTCCCGTATCACGCAGCGGAAATCTACTTTGCGAAGATTGCAAAAACACACGATTTGCTCGTTGTAGAATCTGACGGGAATACAAGATTTATTTCGCAAAAGAACTGCAAAAAAACAACTCAAATCGACTATGAAACGGGTGAGATTTTGGGTGGAGATTTAGAGCCAAACAACACAGTTATTTCAAAGTTGTTTGAGATATTCGGAAACACATTGGAGATTAAATAAAATGAAGATTGAAAAGATAAAACCTATACCGAAATACATAGAAAAGAAAATCAAGGCGATTGACAGAATATACCCCGTTCGTGGTAGGACTCGTTTTTACGCTTTCCTTACAAAGAATGACGGCGAACTTGTCAAGATCACAGTTGCCGTGAAAGAGAAAAAGAACAAATGGTGTTGCAAACAAGTTGCCGTGCACGGTGTTCACTCGGATAAATGCTTTGTGAAAGATATGGAATTTACATATGTTGGCGGATACATAGTCGGTTGGTATGCAGA
>CABUQL010000308.1 GCA_902493665.1 uncultured Eubacteriales bacterium | reverse complement strand
ACATTTGTCGAGAATCTGTTTTTAGCGGCAATGACCATCGGACTTTCCATGCTTGCGGCACAGTATTGGGGCAAAAAAGATAAAGCGGCGGTCGAGCGAATTTTTGCTTATGTTATGAAATTAACGACGGCAATCGCGTTTGTGTTTTTTATCTCCGCTTCATGCTTTCCGAGGGGGCTTATGCGCATTTTTACAGATGAACAGCCACTTATAGACGGTGGAGCGGTATATCTGCGGACGGTATCGCTTTCGTTTTTGCTGACCGGAATATCTCAGCTGTATTTGTGCGCGCTGAAAAACTGCGGGAAAGCAAGAAAGTCCAGCATCATAAGCTCAACAAGCGTAGCCGTGAACCTTGTCTTAAACGCTGTTTTGATTTTCGGATTGTTCGGAATACCGAGAATGGAAATAGCGGGTGCGGCGCTTGCAACGGTTTTATCAAGGGTTATCGAGGTTATATGGTGCATTCTTGAAACCGCAAAAAAGGACAGCGTCAAACTGAGGCTTCATAACATCATTCACGATGACAAGCTGCTTCGACGCGATTTTTGGAAGTACACGTCTTCTGTTCTCGGCAATGAAATCGTTTGGGGTGTGGGATTTACCATGTATTCCGTGATAATGGGACATTTAGGCTCGGATGCAGTTGCCGCAAACTCTATCGCGAATATCGCCAAAAACCTCATTGCGTGCTTCTGTCTCGGCGTTGCTTCCGGCGGCGGAATTATGGTCGGAAACGAACTCGGCGCGGGGAATCTTGAAACTGCAAAAGAGTATGGCGGAAAGCTTTGCAAAATAGCCATTGTCAGCGGATGCATTTCCGGAGCTGTTCTTCTTGCTTCAAGCCCTGTTATTATAAATATTGCAAAGCTCAGCGAAACTGCGACTGAATATTTAAAGATAATGTTTGTTGTGTGCGCGCTCAACATGATCGGATATTCAGTGAACTGCACAACGATATCCGGCATTTTCTGCTCAGGCGGAGATTCAAAATTCGGCTTGTGCTGCGATTCTGTCGTGAGGTGGTGCATAACAGTACCGCTCGGTCTGATTTCCGCCTTTTTGCTGAAGCTGCCGGTTGTTTGGGTTTTCCTCATTGTAAATCTTGATGAGCTGCTGAAGCTTCCCACAGTATATCGGCACTACAAAAAGTACAATTGGGTCAAGGACCTTACCGTAAAATAGCGCGCTGGAAACGGCGGTGTGTAATTTTGCAATATTTTCACCTGAAAAGGGAAGAGCCGCTTCAAAATAAAAATACACCCGAAAAGTCTCGAGTGCATTAATGTATTTGGTATAAATTTATTTGGATTCGGAAACGATGTTCTGGATCTTTCTTGCCCAGTCAACGATTGCCTGACGTTCTTCGAGTGTGATTTTCTTGCCGAATATGCCGCACTTTATATAATATGTATCGTCAATTACATTTGTGCCTGCGGTTCTGAGAATTTCTTTGAGCTGCTTTTCGCCTGCGGAATCCTTTTCACCGTCAACAAACAGCGCAACGTTCTGAGCTCTTGCGGGAATAAGCTCGCTGCAGAAACGTCTTACCTTATCCTCAGGTTCACCCTTGAGTGTAACGCCGATGATTACAAGTCTTTCTTTGTCAGCTGGATAAGCCGGGGGGATATCGTTTGTAAGACATCCGCAAGCCTGACCGATAGCTTCAGCGTATGTAGCTACCTTTCCTTTTTTTGACGAGTACATTACTCTCATTTTCATAGTAAAAATGCCTCCATTTATATATGTTCCACTATTATTATATTATAACACACAAAGAGGCGTTATTACGAGTTATTTTTGAAGTTTTCTGAATTTTGTGGAATTGAACAAAATAATCGTCGAATATTGGGCAATTAAACCAAATCAAAAAAGCGCATAATACAGCATACCGTATTCGGGATAAATCTGTGTATTTATTCTATTGTAGTACAACGCCAAAAATGTTAAAATAACGGTAAACAAATACTTATAAAGCTGGTGTTCATTATGAAAAAAGAACTCGCTCTAAACTCTAACCTGAAAAAGCTCGTACTGGCTGCTATGTTTGCCGCACTCTCAT
>CABUQL010000307.1 GCA_902493665.1 uncultured Eubacteriales bacterium | reverse complement strand
GCAATAAGAAAGCCCGCCATGTAGGTATTATAACAGGTCTTCCCGATGCATACGGACGAGGAAGAATTATCGGCGATTACAGACGGGTTGCGCTTTACGGCGTTGACTATCTTATAGAAAACAAAAAAGCCGACAAAGAAGCTTTGGGAAACGAGCTTATGACAGAAGAAAAAATAAAACTTCTCGAAGAGCTTTACAGCCAGATATCGTTTTTGGAAAAGCTTAAAAACATGGCAAACTTATACGGTTTTGACATCTCAATGCCCGCAAAAGATTCCAAAGAAGCAGTGCAGTGGCTTTATTTCGGGTATCTTGCCGCAATAAAAGAGCAAAACGGCGCCGCAATGAGTCTTGGCAGAACGAGCACGTTTTTGGATATTTATTTTGAGCGTGATTTAAAAAGCGGAAAATACACCGAAACCGAAATTCAGGAAATTGTTGACGATTTTGTTTTGAAACTCCGTATGGCAAGACATCTGCGCACACCCGAGTACAACGAGCTTTTCGGCGGAGATCCGATGTGGATTACGGAATCTGTCGGCGGTATGGGCGAAGACGGAAGAACACTTGTTACAAAAAATTCGTTCAGAATGCTTAACACTCTTTATAATTTATCCCCTTCCGCAGAACCTAATCTTACGGTCTTGTGGTCAGAAAATTTGCCGAAAGCATTTAAACATTTTGCATGCAAAGTATCATGTGATACTGACGCTATCCAGTACGAAAACGATGATGTAATGCGTAAAAAATTCGGCGACGATTATGCAATTGCATGCTGCGTATCTGCAATGAGAGTCGGAAAAGACATGCAGTTTTTCGGTGCCAGAGCAAATCTTGCAAAACTCCTTCTTTTAAGTCTTAACGGCGGACGTGACGAAAGACTCGGCGATCAGGTTGCGCCGAAAGGACCGTCATTTGAAGGCGAATACCTTGACATTGACACAACTTTAAAACTTCTTGACCATTACAGACCGTATCTTGCAAGAACTTATGTTACGGCGATGAATATGATTCATTATATGCACGACAAATATGCATACGAAAAAATTCAAATGGCACTTCACGATACAAACGTTCACAGATTTATGGCATTCGGTATTGCCGGACTTTCTGTTTTGGCTGATTCTCTTTCTGCGATTAAATATGCAAAAGTCAAAGTTATCCGTGACGAAGAAGGAATAATAAAAGATTTTGAAATAACAGGCGATTTTCCAAAATACGGAAACGATGACGACCGCGTTGATCTTATTGCCAAAGAACAGGTTGAACTTTTCTACAATGAACTTAAGAAAATCCCCGCATACAGAAATGCAGAGCACACGCTTTCAATCCTTACAATAACGTCAAACGTTGTATACGGCAAAAAAACAGGTTCAACTCCCGACGGAAGAAAAGGCGGAGAACCTTTTGCGCCGGGTGCAAACCCAATGCACGGACGTGACGAAAACGGAGCGCTTGCATCGCTCAACTCTGTTGCAAAGCTTTCGTATGATACGTGTCAGGACGGTATTTCAAATACGTTTTCAATTATCCCCGAAGCACTCGGTCACACCAATGAAGAAAAATACGAAAATCTTTCTTCGATAATTGACGGTTACTTTGCTCAAAATGCTCAGCATTTAAATGTTAACGTTATGAACAGAGAGCTTCTTATAGATGCGCAGAAAAATCCGGAAAAATATCCTAATCTTACAATCAGAGTTTCGGGATATGCGGTGAACTTTCATAAGCTTACGAAAAATCAGCAGGACGAAGTAATATCAAGAACATTCCACAGCTGCATTTAATTTTATGAAAACAAACGGTGAAATTAATAATGGAAAACATTACGGGAAAAATCAATTCATATCAAAGCCTTGGCGCGGTTGACGGCCCCGGACTTCGGTATGTGATATTTATGCAAGGCTGCCCCTACAGATGCATTTACTGCCACAATCCCGACACATGGAATTTTTCGGGCGGATTGGATGCTTCAACCGAGGAAATCGTAAAAAAAGTTATAAGATACAAACCGTACTTTAAAAACAAGGGCGGTGTTACGGTTTCGGGCGGCGAACCTCTTTGCCAATCCGAATTTG
>CABUQL010000306.1 GCA_902493665.1 uncultured Eubacteriales bacterium | reverse complement strand
CGTCGCCGCGAATCTGTTTTTGAAAACATTCCGTACGGTTACAGGTCTGAGCAGTATATTATTCGATTTCAATATCATTTTTCGACAGTCTTTTCATCTTTCCCGACATGATGGGAATACACTGTTTTCCCGTTATTTCCTTCTTTATCGAATACAGAACTTTCTTTCAATGAGGAAAAGTAACGACTTTCCACAATTTTCAAAAGCGCCTTTTCAGCCGTCATTTTCGACAAACTTTTCATTGCGGTTTCGGGGACTTTCACTTTTCCCCGTTTTTCGGCTTTTCTCACATCTTTCGCCATGCGTGATAAATAATGTGAACAATCAAAAATCATGTAAATATCAAGTAAAATCTTTGTCAATATGTTTTTGAACACTTTTTTTATCGTAATGTTAAAAACCGCAAACGCTATCAATTTTATAATATTGAACTTTTATTCATTTTGAACAATAGAAGAAATCATTAAAAAAGACTTGACAGCGTGGTTATGGGATTTTCAAAACATCAAAAATTGTTGATAACTGTCTTTGAAAAACCGAAACGCATTAAAATCATCGACTTTTTCACACTTTCAACAGGGTTTTCCACCAAATCGGAGCATACTATCAAATTTATTCATTTTTTGTTTTGGGAAAGGTTTTTATTCATTTTTTTGCATTTATGAAAACATGGGGATTTTTTTCGCTTATTAACAGGCGGATTACTGACAGTACACATTTTCGTAACAAAACGTTTGAAATTCACAGCAAGTTTTCAACAATGAATTATTGTTGATATAATCGAATAATTTGCGGTTATCAAACACTTATCAAAATTTTTGTATAAAACATCAATGCCTTATCCGAAAAGAATTTATACATTTTTGTTGATTTCGGTTTTTTGTTGTCAAACTGCACAAAAAAAACAAATCGGAAAAACACGGAGCAATACAGCGCAAAACTTGCCTATTCCGAAAAATGTTAACATTCATAACAGAGTTTTTACGTTGTTGGGTATTGTAAATTCTTGTAATATATGCTATTATATAATATATTGAATAACCGCGTATGCGGAAGGAGGTTTTCGGATGTTCGGAAAACCCGACAGAAGAAAATACGGAGCAAAACCGTTCTGGGCATGGAACGGAAAACTCGACAAAGAAGAATTGATAAGACAGACCGAAGTTATGAAGGAAATGGGCTTCGGAGGCTTTTTTATGCATTCGAGAACCGGACTTGCGACGGAATATTTGTCCGATGAGTGGTTCGACGATATAAACGCCTGCGCCGACGCGGCGGAAAAAGAAGATATGGAATCGTGGCTTTACGACGAGGACAGATGGCCGAGCGGTTCCGCGGGCGGCATAGCAACAAAAGAGAAAAAATACAGAATGCAATATCTGCGCTGCAATATCGTGATGAAAGACCTGTTCGAATGGTCGGACGACATTATATGCGCATTTGCGGCGGACGTTGACGGAATAAATTTTTCGGGCGAAGTGCAAATATCAAAACATACGGACATCGCTTCCCTGCCGACAAAAGACATTATATATTTCACACAGGAATATATGGTTCCGACGCCGACTTACAACGAGAGCGCATATCTCGATACATTGAGCCGTGAAGCGACGGAACATTTTATAGAAATAACGCATGAACAGTACGCAAAAAAGTGCGGAAAGCGCATAGGCAAAAGCATACAGGGAATTTTTACTGACGAGCCTCACAGAGGTGCACTGATGACGGGATTTTCCGTTCCGAACAGAGAACCCGCAATGCTTGCGCCGTATACGGACGATCTGTTTGACTGCTTCAAAAAAACGTTCGGATATGATTTGAAAGATAAACTCCCCGAACTGTTTTTAAGAAAAGACGGGAAATATTACGCAAAAGTCAAATGGCAGTATACAGAATTGCTTACGGAACTTTTCATAAAGAATTTTATGAAACCGTATCATAACTGGTGCAAAGACCACGACCTGCTATTCACGGGGCATATGCTTCATGAGGACAGGCTTTCGTATCAGGTCAGCACAAACGGTTCGGTCATGCGCTGTTACGAACACATGGACGTTCCCGGAGTTGACACTCTCTGTA
>CABUQL010000305.1 GCA_902493665.1 uncultured Eubacteriales bacterium | reverse complement strand
CGCGTTTTGTCTATTCTGAAAACTGCCATTTCAAAAATCTCCTTTCCTGTGAAATTAAAAAAGCGCCGGGATTTTTTATCAATCCTGACGCCGTTGCTCCGGTTTATTCTGTTTTTCAAGCGGCACATACGCCGAACACGTTTTGCCGTTATGGCAATGCAAGTACGAACAAAACGGATTTCTGTTGTCGAGCAAATATGTGTCCTGCCCGATTTTACAAACAGGGCATAACTGCTTTGAATTTTCGGTTTTCATTTCTGATTTTCCTTTCGTGGTTTGAACAACAAAAAAAGAATACCATTTTTGCAGGTATTCTTTGATTTGTATTAAGTTTCAAGTACATAGTTGTTTGCCTGTTGTCCTAAAATGTTGATTTTATGCGATTTTGAAAAGTATCGTTATCTAACTTCATTATTAAGCCTTCCGGCAATTACGCTTGCAAATCTTGCGCCCGATATTATTTACAATCAGGATATACGGTACATAACAGTTACGGGACGCGGAACAGAGTTTTTTAAAAGCGAACTTTTAAATAAAATCGAGCTTCGCTCAGAAGACGGAAAAACTTACGAAATACCGGTTGACAATCTTGTTTTTGAGCAGGGCAGCAGTCCCGAAAGCGTAAGTATGATGCTTGATGAGTACATGGAACCGGGAAGATACAAACTCCATTTTCTTTGGAAAGACAACACAAAAGAAGATGCGCTAAACGGAGTTCCCAATGAGTTCACATCCGACAGTATGATTTTACAGGTGTCAAACGACTTAAAATACAGTAACTCGCATTACGGCGTAATCACCGTTTGCCGTGACAAAAACAACAAATATAAGGTTGTTCCTTACAGAAACGAAACCGAGTTTTTAAAGGCAAAGGACAGCGAAAAAGATTTTGAAGAAAATCTCCTTCTTTCATTCAGGGGCGACATAAGCCGGGACAGAACGGACAAAAAGTTTTACCGTCTGTTCGGCAAAGACAAAGACGTAAATATCAATCACATTTTAAATTATCACGGTGATGATTTTTCAATACGTGAAAAAGATGAAGGCACGGTTGAAGTTTTAATGGACGGAAAAATAACAACCGTCGGTGCAAACACAACCGTCAGAAACGGAACGGCATCGTTTAGATTAAACGGCGGCACAGAGTATATTATCCCCGAATATACCGGCGAAGGCGAAGTTTGCAAAAACGGCGAACTTACTGGAAATCAGGATTTTATTGAGCTTAAATGGGATAATGCTTTTGACATTTTAACAACCGTCGGCGGATTTTTGATTGATATGAAATACGGAGTTTTGGGAAAAATACAAAACAACGATGCAAAAAACACAAAGTCTGATATAATATCGTTCGGCGGAAGCCTTGACCTCGGGTTTATGACTCCCGGCGGTGCGGCGGCGGGAAGAAAAAACACAGCTGCCGGAGCAAGATGGACAACGCAGGTTAACGAAGTTGAATACGACGATATGGATGACGGTTATACATTTGGACTCACGTTTGACGAAGATGCGGGCGAATTTAAGTCGCAGGTTACCGAAAAAGACATAGCGCCGACAAACGAAGATGCAGACAGTGTTGAGTTTGGCGCTTCAATCCACGACATACTTTACGGCGGAAAAAAACCCGGATATATCGGTATCAATATGGATGCACATATCGGTCTTCCGCAGATTGTAAAGTTTTTGCCCAATAAAATTGAGGGTGATTTAAGCATCAACACAATAAACGGCTATAGGGTCGGCGTAGATGCAAACGTTGAAGCGGCAAACATTTCAATGGCGCTTTCGCTTGTTGTTAAGTCCTCACCGTCGGGCGAACCGATCCCCGATAAATTGTATTTTAGCATCGGCGGTTTTGAACCGGGATTTAACGTTGACGGGCTCGGAGTAACATGGATAACGGGCGGAGGCGGAGGACTCGACAATTTATACGATACCATTTACGGAAAAGACGGCATACCGCCGCTTACACTTTTGCTTCATGTTGAATTTGACATAACAAAAATACTTACGGGAAATGCCGATCTTGAGCTTTCACTGCGCTCGCTTAAAATATCTTTTGATAATCTCAGCCTTAAA
>CABUQL010000304.1 GCA_902493665.1 uncultured Eubacteriales bacterium | reverse complement strand
ATCCTGAATATTCGGGTCGGAACGGAGATATTCTGCCATAATGAGCGCAGTTTTAACATCTTTAAAATTAAAAATATATGTCTTTCCGCCGAGGTGTTTATAAGAAACAACATTCGGAATACTCTTTAAATACTTGTCGGTTGCTTCTTTTACTATTGCAATGACATCGCTTGTCATATTTTCGTTTTCGGCTATTTCTTCTGTAGAAAAATCACCCGAAGACGATGAAAGCTTATCGAGTATTCTTTTGTTTCCCTGTGCGTAAACAACAGTTTGCAACGTAAGAAGCGTAGCAATCAAAAGAGCCGATACTTTTTTAAACATATTTAATCTCCTTTATCATTTGTTTCAGTACCGAAGGCACTAGAAGCCAAAACCCAATATGGTTTATAAAGGCAAATTTCCCATAATACTGCGTCAAAATGCTCGTAAATCCACAAAGGATTTACTCCGCTTTTTCCTTGCCTTATAAAAAATTTGCTCTTTTTAAACTCTTTGACCTCTAATTTAGGAAAATTTTTGTTTTTTGCTGCGTAAAGACGAAGAAAGGCTTTGTGCCTTTCAAGGCTGACAAGGCGAAAAAACGGGAATTTAACAAATTAGAGGCATGTTGTGTTCGATTCTCTGGTGCCAAATCTTTTTTCATCTTATAAACTCGATTGTATTGAACAGTCGAAGTCAAAATTTTCAATAATTATTCTCTCATCAAAATCCGACGGAATTTCAATTATAAAGTCAAACTTATTTTTTCCGCCCTTTTTTGAAATGCTGACATCTGTTATATGGATATCATTATCGGCAAGAAACTTTTCAACTTCGTCTTTAAATGACAAATCATCCACATTTTCAAAATGAAGTGTTTTTGTGCGGAAGGTTTTATTCCAGCCAAGACTTTTATGCAGAATTATCTGGATTATAAGTATCAAAACCGTTGCAAAAATTCCGACCGCATACATTCCGCCGCCCACAGCCATACCTATTCCTGCAGTTGCCCATATTCCTGCTGCGGTTGTAAGACCTGTTACCGTCTGGCGCTGAACAAATATCATTCCGGCTCCCAAAAATCCTATACCGCTGACAATTGACGACGCAACACGGGAGGGATCAAGTTTTACATCTGCACCCGGAAACGAAATTCCCGAAATAAGGTCAAAATACGCATACTTTGAAACTATCATCATAAGAGCCGCAGCACACGCAACAATGCAGTGAGTTCTAACTCCCGCTTCTTTTGCCCTGTTTTTTCTCTCCATTCCAATCAAAAACCCGCAAGCAGATGCAATTACAAGTCTTAAAAAGTATTCAAGATTTAAAACACCTGCAAGCTTTGCAAAATCCGCAGTGCGTATGCAATTTAAAATTTCCTGCATAAAATCATCTCCCATAAGGCATCAGAGAGTCGAACTCAATATGGTTTATAAAGGCAAATTTCCCATAATACTGCGTCAAAATGCTCGTAAATCCACAAAGGATTTACTCCGCTTTTTCCTTGCCTTATAAAAAATTTGCTCTTTTTAAACTCTTTGACCTCTAATTTAGGAAAATTTTTGTTTTTTGCTGCGTAAAGACGAAGAAAGGCTTTGTGCCTTTCAAGGCTGACAATGCGAAAAAACGGGAATTTAACAAATTAGAGGCATGTTGTGTTCGAGTCTCTGGTGCCAAAGTCTATCGGAATCCAAAATAAAATCAATTATTTTTTAATTGCCTCAAGCTTTCCGCATTTAATTTTCACGCGGTATGCTCCGTTTGTTATCTTTTTGGAATAAACATTTTCTCCGTCAATTTTAAATTTATAATCATTTTTTTCGTCAAGACAGATTATTGCATACGAGTTTTCATTTGTTTCTTTTATTTCGCATGAAAATCCGCCGTCATCATTCCATAAAATGTTATCAAGAATTGTGTAAAAACCGACGGTAACCGTTTTTGGCACATAATATGTTTTGTACCACATAAGAACAGGCGTTGAAAGTCCCGAAAACTGGTGGAATCCCGCTCCCCTGCCATTTTGAATCATAAAATGCTCATAGCAGTTATATGTCAGTTCGACTTCGTTTTTCCAGACATCAAGAGCCGTCTTTGCGATTTCGTCTGCAAAACCAACATCGCCGTTATCAAGGAGAG
>CABUQL010000303.1 GCA_902493665.1 uncultured Eubacteriales bacterium | reverse complement strand
CTTTATCAACTGGCATAAGCATCCCGATGCGGTTGAAGAAGACCTTACAAAGGTAAGAAAACTAAGCGGTATGGCTGAAACACTTGTTCTTCTGGGCATTGTGGTTTGGACATTTGCGGTGGGATATTTCCTTACAACGCTTGAAATCGGAACAGACCTTTTCGGCGGAAACGAAATTTTGGAAAATATAGTTTGCTATCTTGATGCGTGTGCGTCAGCAGTGGGAATTGCAAACGGTGTGTTCATTCTTTTAAGATACCGTGAACAGTGGATAGCTTGGTATATTTCCGCTATACTTGAATCCGTTATAAACATACTTTCGGGACAGTACGTGCTTTTGGTACTCAAGGTCGGATATTTGACGAATACGACTTACGGTTACATAAAATGGACAAAGTACATAAAAACGCACAAAAAAGAAGAAAAGCTAACAGTTTTTTAAGATATACGGTGATAAATCATCAGATATTAAACTATATCTGTTAGGCTTTTGGCACAATATGATAAAAAACCGCAGAACCGAAATTTCGGTTCTGCGGTTTTTTTATGACAACTTTAATTTTAGGGGTAACGTTGTTATATGGTGTCCTCCAGTTTAACACCGTGTGCAATTAAGTGATTTTTAAGCTTTAAAAATGTTTCGTCGCTGATGTCATGCTCAATTTTGCAGCCGTCGCTGTATGCGGTTTTTTCGTCAACACCAATTGCAATAAGCGCTTTTGAAATAACCTCGTGGCGCTCATAAATACATTTTGCGATTTTTAATCCCTTTTCGGTAAGACTTAAGTCGCCGTCATGGTCAACGGTAACATAGCCCTCTTCACGAAAGCTTTTCATGGCGACAGATACGCTTGGTTTTGAAAATCCGAGCATATTTGCAACATCAATACTTCTGACACTTCCTTTTTGTTTTTTTATCATAAGTATTGCTTCAAGATAATTTTCTGCTGATTCTTTTATTACCATTTTGTTAATACCTCTGTTATAACGGGCTGTTATAAGTTCCTTTTAAAATAAAAATATTTAATACATCATCATTGTATCACACAAAAAAGTCTGTGTCAAATGCTTTGGCTTCCGGTGCCTTAAAATTTGTGTTAATCTCTGATTTGCAGTCTTTCGATAAATCCTTAAAACGTGATTTTGCGCTTTTTTAACCGCCTGATTTTTGTTTTTTGAAACGTCGTATAAACTGTAGAGCATAAAAAGCGGACCGCAAAATTCAATTGCGGGCGCACAAGCGTTTTTTCGTCTGTAAACTTTAAAAAAATGACTGTCATAAACTTAATCGGACCGGATACAAAATACTTATCGCAAAGCTTTTTTATTTTATCGTTTTTGTGTTGCTCAAGCATTAAAAGTTTTCTGAAATCCGATGAAAATTCATCTTTTGTCCAGTGAAGAAACAATTCGGTTGCGTATTTTACGATGTCATCTTTTTAAATCCATCAAAAATATTTTCGTCGTTTCCGAAGGGCATATTAAGACTTTTAACTTTTTCTCTTTTATTTTCGTCAATGAGCTTTACAATGCTTTTGAAAATATCTTCTTTGCTTTTAAAGTGTTTGTAAAGCGACGGCGCTTTAATTTGCGTTTCATCGGCAATTTGTGCCACACTTACCGCGTCATATTCCTTTTTTACAAAAAGCGACAGTACATTTTTAAAAATGATTTCTTTTGTGTTTGTTCTTTTCAAAATTTAAACGCCTCAAAGTTTTGGGTAAATGTCACGCACCGACGGCAGTGAAAAAATGATTTTCTTTAATTTGCAAATACAACGTTATTGTCGGAAATATACTGCATTATAGTTTCGGCAATGAGCTTGTGGCCTTTTTCGTTGGGGTGTATTCCGTCGTTGCAAAGAAGCGCGGAGTAATCTTTTGTTTCCAAAAATTTTGATGTTATATCAATTATCGGAACGCCGTTTGCTATTGCAATTTTAAACGTTTCTATGTTGTAACGTTCGTGCCAGTCGGTTATGTGCTGCTTGTTTCCGCCGAGCCATTTTAAAATGTTTGCCGCATTTAGTCCCTCGGAAATTCTATTGAAGTATTTTTTTGCGTCAATAGGGGGCAGCGAAAGAAGAACGGGTCTTTTTTTCATTGCTTTGATTTTTTCAATCGTCTTTGTGT
>CABUQL010000302.1 GCA_902493665.1 uncultured Eubacteriales bacterium | reverse complement strand
TTGCACCCATATTGTTTAAAAACTTCTGCAAATCGCATATTTCGGGTTCTCTTGCCGCATTTACTATTGTTGTTGTTCCGTCGGAAAGTGTGCAGGCAAGCATTATATTTTCCGTTGCGCCGACAGACGGAAAATCGAGATGTATTTTGCACGGCTTTATTTTTGATGCTCTGCACTTTATATAGCCGTGTGATTCAACTATATCGACGCCCAGCATTTTCAGCGCTTTTATATGCAAATCAATCGGGCGTATTCCGATTTCGCATCCTCCCGGAAATGAAAGCTTTGCGCTTTTTTGTCTTGAAACAATTGCTCCGAGAAAAATTATAGAAGACCTTAGTTTTGTCATCATATCGTGCGGAATATGGTCGTTTGAAAGAAGCGATGAGTCTACGGTTACGGTTGAATTTTCAAAGCTTACTTTACATCCTAAATAGCGAAGTATTTCAATTGTCATTCTTACATCCGAAAGATTCGGACAATTATGTATAACACTTACTCCCCGGTTAAGGATCGTTGCGGCAAGTATCGGCAGCACTGCGTTTTTTGCACCGTGCACCGTTGTTTCGCCTTCTATGCGTTTGCCGCCGTTTATTCTTATATGTTCCAAAATACGCACCTCCAAAAAAGGCAGATGCGGAAAAAGCCTGAAATCCGCACTCACCAAAACATATTGATACTTTATAATATGTAAGTGCGGATAAAGTTGTTAATCAAATGAGTTTCTTTATTTCGCTGTATATAATATCGCACGCATTTGTCATTGCCATTTTCTTTGATGCCTCTTCAATCTGTGTGCGTTTTTTGTCATTTTCAAGTATTTCTTCTATTTTTTCAGAAAGCGCTTTTGCATTAAAATCGCTTTCGTGAATTAAAAGTGCGGCATTGTTTTTATAAAGCGCCATTGCGTTGTATTCCTGATGGTTGTTTACAACGTTCGGCGAAGGAATAAGGATTGCCGCTTTTCCGAGAGCGCATATTTCAGAAAGCGTTATCGCACCGCTTCGGCAAATAAGAACGTCTGCCGCCGACATAACGGTATCCATATTATGGATATACGGTTTTATTTCATAACTGCATTTTCCTGTTACTTCGCTCATTTTATCGCAGACATCTTCATAACTTCTTTTGCCCGTGGCAATTATGACTTTGTAATCGGGTTTAGCATATTTTTTTACATATTCGCATATTGCGTCGTTGATTTTTTCAGCTCCGAGGCTTCCGCCGAACGATACTACAAGCTTTTCGCTGCCGATTTTAAGCTCTTTTCTCGACGAATCCCTGTCGGCGCAAAGAACGCCCGGTCTTATGGGATTTCCCGTAAGGACAATGTTTTTTGCCATTGAAAGGTATTTGTCGCTTTCTTTAAAGCTTGTTGCCGTAACATTTGCAAAGCGTGACAAAAATTTTACCGCACTTCCCGGGAATACATTTTGCTCATGGATAAGCGTCGGTATTTTCATAAGACTTGCCGCAAACACAACGGGAGCACATACGTATCCGCCCGTACCTATTACAATATCGGGCTTAAATGATGAAATGATTTTCATTGATTTTAAAGTTGAGACACCAAACTTTGTAAGTGGAACAATGTTTTTCGGTGAAAGCGATGTTTTAAATCCCTCTGCATTAATATATTTTATATCAAAGCCTTCTTCGGGAATAAGCGTGCTTTCAAGTCCTTTTTTCGTTCCGACAAAAAGAAACTTTGCATCATTATCTTTGTTTTTTATATAATTTGCGATTGCAACCGCAGGATTAATATGACCTGCCGTTCCCCCGCCGGTTAAAATAATTCTCATTTTACCTCCGCCTTGCATCTGCTTTTTTATTGCCGACCAAATCACACGTGCAACAAAAAACACATTTGGTTTTTGTAATTAACCTTCCTGCTTTTTATTCATATTTTTTGAAACGTTAAGCACATATCCCATTGCCGCAAGAAGAAATGTAAGCGACGAACCTCCGTAACTGAAAAACGGAAGAGCCATTCCCGTTACAGGCATACTGCTTGTTACAACGGCAATATTTACAATCACCTGAAATGCGACAAGTCCTATTATTCCGCCGACCGAAAGCGCCGAAAACATATCGGGAGCCGCCATTGCAATTTTAATGCCGCGCCATATTAAAAGCGCAAAAAGCAC
>CABUQL010000301.1 GCA_902493665.1 uncultured Eubacteriales bacterium | reverse complement strand
TGTCCGTTAAGACAAACGCATTTCGAGTGCGCCCCGTTATGACCACTTCGATACCTCTCCGTATAAACTCAAAAAGAGTTTTTTACTAAAGAAATAAAAATAATTTCTGCATATATTCAAGACTTACATCTCAAACACGTGCAAAAAATAGTTTATCACATTATACATTAAATGTCAATATTTTAACGAAAATTTACACAAATAATTGTAAAAATATTTATGCGTCTTTCTTTTTTACATATTTTATTTTTTTACAAACACCGAAAAACAAATTTCTTACTGTGTTTGCCGCACTGTGAACGGCTCCCATATGTTCGCCTTTTCTGTACAGAATGTAATGATGTTTTATAAGTTTTGCGTATGGATTGTTTGATATTGAACCGCTTCTTTTTCTGTATTTGGAAAGGCACTCATCAAGAAGGTAGCAATCGGCTTTTTGAGAAACTTTAAGCCACATTGCGTAGTCATTATTCTTTTTTAAGTCCTCGATTTGTATTTTTCCTATAAAAGCTGCGTCATACATTACCGTAAGACAACCCGGCCAGCAATAATTATACATTCCCGTTTTTGTGATTTTTTTCGGGCCGGAAACATATACGCCGTTTTCTTTTGAATCCTCGTCAATTTCACAATAATTTGTATATGAAAACTTATAATTGTTTTTAATCATAAAATCAATTTGATTTTCAAGTTTATTTGGCAGCCAAATGTCATCACTGTCGAGAAAAGCAATCCATTTTCCCGTTGCTTTTGAAATTGCATAATTTCTTGAAAAAGCCGCACCGCTGTTTTTTTCATTTTTAAAATAATGTATACGCACATCCGGCAGATACTTTTTTACAACTTCGTCGGTATTGTCATTTGAACAGTCGTCAACTATAATAAGTTCCCAGTTTGTGTATTTTTGATTTATTACGCTTTCAATAGTTTCGCATATGTACTTTCCTGTATTGTACGATGGCATTATAATTGATACCAAATCATTCATTTTTTATTCTTTCCCCTTATAAAATTGCGTAAATGCCGTATTTTTTATAATTAAATTTATACCTTTGCGGGTTCCTTTTCGCATTTTATTCCCAAAAGTTCTTTTGCTTCGTCTTGCTTTCTTTCATACGTTTCTCTGTCGATTTTTCCGATGCGCAAGAGGTAATCGCCCATATCTTCAGCGGTTTCATAACCGTCTGTTTCGATGTTTTCCTGCTTTACAAAGGCTTTCCAAACTGTTTGTAATATCAGTTTTACATCACCCCAAAAGGTGATGTTTTCTATGTATTTTAAATCGTAGTTGATTTTTTCTTCCCATGTGATATTGTTTCGTCCGTTAACCTGTGCAAGACCGCTTAAGCCCGGGCGTACATCATGGCGTTTTAACTGCTCATCCGTCATAAAAACCATATCTCTTACAAGCTGAGGTCTTGGACCTATAATGCTCATATCTCCTTTGAGTATGCAAAAAAGCTCCGGCAGTTCATCAAGACTTGTTTTCCTGAGCATTTTTCCGAAAGGAGTAAGACGTTTTTCATCGGACAGAAGATTTCCGTTTTCATCTCTTTTGTCGGTCATACTTCTGAATTTATACATTTTAAAGATTTTGCCGTTTTTGCCGGGACGAAACTGCTTAAAAACTACAGGCCGTCCGAGATTAATCATAACAAGAAGTGCGGTTATGATAAGAACAGGCGATAAAAATATTATGGCAATAAGCGAAAGTACAAAATCAAGCAGACGTTTTATATACTTTTCATACATTAAAATATACCTCGTATAATTTCAATAATCTTATTTTGGTCTTCCTCTGTCATTTTATTGTCGCTGGGCAGACATAATCCTCTTGTAAAAATGTCAAGACCGATGTCGAGTTTCTTTCCGTCGGATCCGAGCGTTCCGCCCGAAATATAAGCGTTTGTTTTTGCTCTGCCGGATCCTTCGCGTGTAATAAAAGGATTCATTCTGAAAATCGGCTGCATATGCATAGGTTTCCATATAGGTCTTCCTTCCGCATTGTATGAAGCAAGCGTTTCCAAAATCTCGGTGGGGGATGTTTTCCCTTTTTCTTTTATGTAAAGCGCCTTATTGTCATCACGAACCTGTTTTGACATTGCATCTTCATCGATTATCATGCAGCTGAGCCAGAAGTTCGGTTCGCTTAAGTTT
>CABUQL010000300.1 GCA_902493665.1 uncultured Eubacteriales bacterium | reverse complement strand
AAGTGTGCTGACCTTGTCGTCCACAACAAGTATAACGCTTCCGCCGTTTCCGCCGTCACCGCCGTCAGGACCGCCTGCAGCAACATATTTTTCTCTGTGAAATGAAACAAGCCCGTTTCCGCCGTTTCCTGCTTCAATGCTTATTACAGCTGTATCTGCCAGCATACATATCACCTCTTACATAAAAATCTTTTTCGCAGATGTAGAATGTAAAATCCGCAAAAAATCTGACGCAATTTTTATGTGCGCCTAAATATTTTGCTCAATCTATATAAACTTAAAACAATTTTAAAATAACAATTTATTTTAGATAGATTTAAGTATAATTTTCGATTTTATTTAACAAAAAACCAAAGTCTGTTTAAACAAAGACAGGGTTGACCTAATTTTAAGCCAACCCCTGCATTATTTTAAAACTAAATACTGCCTTTGTAAAATCAAATCTAATTTTACCGTTTTATTAAAACACGGCACTTACAAAGAGATTACTGTGCAATTTCATATACACTAACCTGCTTTTTATCTCTTCCCAATCTTTCAAATTTAACTTTGCCGTCAACAACAGCAAACAATGTGTCGTCGCTGCCTTTTTTAACATTTGTTCCGGGATGGATTTTTGTTCCGCGCTGTCTTACAAGAATATTTCCTGCAAGTACAAACTGACCGTCACCGCGTTTTACACCAAGTCTTTTCGACTCACTGTCACGACCGTTCTTAGTGCTACCAACACCTTTTTTATGTGCAAATAACTGAAGATTCAATTCAAACATTAACTACACCACCGATTCAATAATCGTAATATTATCCGAATACTGTTTTTCAAGATTAATAAGGAATAAAAACATTGAGTCGAGCAAAACATTAAGTTTTTCTCTGTCGGTCAAAGAAACATCTTCGGGAAGAACGAAATATAAATATCCGTCTTCTGTTTCGTATCCGAAACTAACTCCCACCACGTTTTCAATACCGTTTAAAACAAGATGTGTAACCGCCGACACCGCAGCGCACACAATATCGTTTTCGTCACTGAAAAGCGAATGTCCTTCAAAAACCGCCTTAACAATATCTTTATTTTTATTTCGGTAAATTTTTACGTTAATCATAATTATGCATTGATTTTTTCAATTTTAACTTTTGTGTAAGGCTGTCTGTGACCCTGTTTTGTCTTAGAACCTTTTTTAGGTTTATACTTAAATACAATAATCTTTTTAGCCTTCCCGTTTTTAACAACAGTTGCATCAACGCTTGCGCCTTCTACAACAGGTGTTCCGATTACTGTGTTATCACCCGATACTGCAAGAACTTTATCGAATTTTACAGCTTCGCCCTCTGCAGCGTCAAGCTTTTCAACAAACAATTCGTCTCCTTCAGAAACTTTATACTGTTTGCCTCCCGTTACTATAATTGCGTACATTAAAATGCACCTCCTTTGTCAATCTCGCTATTTTAGGGTATTGCAAAATGCAAATTTATAACCCTTTATATGCGGTTACCGTAATATTTTACCACACAAAATAAGAAATGTCAAATGTTTTTTTGAGAATTTTCATTACGGTTTATTTCAAGCATATCAAGCTTTTTAATTCTCTTTAAATCGTCTGCACACTCGCCGCTTATAACAGTTTTTGAAAGGCACGATGTGCAAAGAAGTTCAACTCTGTCGTAAAACATTTGAAGCTTTATATCGCTGCTTTTGCATGCACATTTTAATCTGCAGTTCTTTTTTAGGTTTTCAAGATGTTCAAAAACACCGTACACAAACGGATTTTCCTCATTTAACACATCATATCCGAGCTGATGCATTATAAGGTTTGTTTCCTCTTCATATCCGCTGCATTCTTTTTTTATTTCATTCACATCGCCCGCGAAAAACAAGTCGGTTTCTATTGCCGGACAGTCAAAGCAGATGATTTTACTGTTCCAGAAAACCTTTGCGCTGATTTCAAATCTGTGAAACTCGTTACACGCTATGCACGGCGATGAAAGTATATATTTATGGTTTTTCCCGGTTTGCACCGAAATATATGATTTTTTGCATTTGCATCCCAAAACCACTGCCTTGTTTCCGGAAAACGAAAAAATCCCAAGATTAAAAACCTGTGTTTTCCCGCATACCGGACACTTATACAGTATTGAAGTTTTTAAATCTGATATCAT
>CABUQL010000299.1 GCA_902493665.1 uncultured Eubacteriales bacterium | reverse complement strand
GGGAAACCCTGATAGTGCATACGTCCTGCGCCGCCTGTTGCAATTATAACGGTTTTTGCCTTTGCAACCATAAGTTCTTTTGTTTCCATATTCATAAGAACCGCACCGGCTGCTTTGCCGTTTTCGTCCAAAATAAGCTCAATTGCCGATGTAAAATCAACAACAGGAATTTTTCTGTTTAAAACTTCGTCACGGAGCGTTCTCATAATTTCTGCGCCCGAGTAGTCTTTTGCGGCGTGCATTCTTTTTCTTGATGTTCCGCCGCCGTGTGTTGTAATCATTGTGCCGTCTTCGGCTTTATCAAATTCAACACCCAAATCGTTAAGCCACTTTATTGCTTCGGGAGCATCGCAAACGAGTTTTGCAAGAAGGTCGCGCTTTGCGGCAAAGTGTCCGCCGCCGAATGCATCGAGAAAATGAATTGCCGGCGAATCGTTTTCTTTATCAGCCGCCTGAATACCGCCTTCTGCCATCATTGTGTTTGCATCGCCGATTCTGAGCTTTGTAACAATCATTGCCTTTGCGCCCGCATTATCTGCCTCAATTGCAGCAGACGCACCTGCACCGCCGCCGCCGATTATGAGAACGTCAACATCATATTTAACGTTTGAAAGGTCAACGTCGCCCTCTTTAATTCTGCTGTGTGCTTCAAGCATTTCGCAAAGTTCATGCGGTACTTTTTCACCTTTGTTGGCACCGATTTTAAGCTCGGAAAATTCTTCTTTTTTATAATCGGGGTGATATGCCGCAAGGAGGTCTTCCTTTTCCTGTGCCGTCATACGCTTCGGCTCATATGCTATATTTGCTTCACGCGAAGCTTCAACTGCTTTTAGTGATTTCTGAAATTCTTCTGAATACATCGTTATACCTCCTTACTTTTCGATTTCTCTGTTATTGTAAAGCTCTTTAAGTTCCGAAACCGGTTTTCCCATTAAAGCTTCAATAAGATCGTTAAATGTTCCGTCTTTAATTTCTTTTACTCTTTTTTCAAGATGCTGTGTTTTAGGTGCAAGATATTTTCCGTTAAGTCTTCTTGCAAGCATTGCAACCTGGGGATGTGAAATTCCCGCAGGACATCTTGAAGAACATACTCCGCACATTACGCAGTCAAAAGATTCTTCCGCACATTTTTCAAATTCGCCTCTTTGCGCATATGCGATATACTGCATAACGTTAAGACTCTGTGTGCAGCTCTTTGTGCAGGCATTGCAGCCTACGCAGGCATAAATTTCAGGATAAAGCTGCATCATAATCTGCTCTGTCGGTTTAACTTTTTCAATGTCATAAACCTCCTTAACGAGCGGAAAAAACGGGAGAGTTGCAACATACATATTGTTTTCAACCTTCGTCTGACAGGCAAGACATGTTTTAAGCTCTTTTTCACCTTTTATGCGGTAAATGGTAGCACACGCACCGCAAAATCCGTTTCGGCAGCCGCAGCCTCTTACAAGCTGATATCCGGCATATTCCATAGCACGCATAATTGTAAGATCGCCCGGAACACTGTACTGTTTGCCGAACAGATATACATTTACCATATTGTCCATAATATTATCTCCTTTCGGGACGCAATTTATTTTTTAATATTCATCGGGAAGCTCATCAAGCTCATCAAATCTGAACACGGGGCCGTCTTTGCAAACATACTTTGCGCCGATGTTGCATCTTCCGCATTTGCCGATTCCGCATTTCATACGAAGCTCCATTGTTGTGTAAACCTGTGTTTTTTCAAAACCAAGCTCCAAAAGCCCCGAAAGTGTAAATTTAATCATTATCGGAGGTCCGCAAAGTATTGCGATTTTATCCGTTGTAAATCCGAGTTCTTTAACATAATTCGGAACGAAACCTACGTGTCCGTCCCAACCTTCCTGTTCCCTGTCGATTGTAAGATGAACATTTACGCCTGCGTCTTTTGCCCATTCGTCTATGATTTCTTTGTAATCAACAAGATCCTGCATACTTCTTGAACCGTAAACAATATCTATTTTACCGTAACGGTCGCGGTAGTGACGGCAGTAGTTTATAACCGAACGAAGCGGAGCAAGTCCTATACCGCCGGCGATAAAGAGCATATCGTGACCGACAAATTCTGTATCAACGGGGAAAGGCTTTCCGTAAGGTCCTCTTATTGTTATTTGCTGGCCTACCTCCATTGAATGGAGC
>CABUQL010000298.1 GCA_902493665.1 uncultured Eubacteriales bacterium | reverse complement strand
TTGTCGCACCGTCTATAACGTGCTGATTTGTAACAATGTAGCCGTCCGACGAAATAAGTATTCCCGAACCGCTGCCTTGTTCAACCTCCTGCGGCTGCTGTTGTTGCTGATACGGATAGTAATAACCGTATCCGTTGCCCGAGTACGTTGTTTTGTTTATAACACCGACAACTGCAGGACCGACTTTTTCGACGATATCAGGTATTTCCATTTTTTCGCCGTTTGAAGTTTTTGCAACATTTTTTGCGGTAACGTTGCTTTTTGAATCTGTTTTTTTGTCTTCTTCAAAAAGAACCGTATTGCTTTTCGCATTGTTTTTAAAATTATCAACAACGGGTCTTAGCGCCGCATATCCCGAAACCGAAACAATCATTGTTACTATTATCGAAGCAACAAGCACGTTTGTTCCGAACTTCTTTGCTTTTTTCTTTTTTGGTATCTCCTGTGATGTTGTCACCGGAGTGTATGCATTTGATGTAAATTCTTCGTTTGAGTCATTTTCTGTATATATCTCCGGATTTTCATTACTTTGATTCTGATTTGCATTATTTTGAAAATCATCGTTGTTCCATTTGAATTCGTCCATAATGATTCCTCCTCATATGACTATTGTTTTTTGTTTATGTCTATATCATACACCGCAATTTTTAAAAAATTATGAATAATTTGTAAACATTGAAAAAAATTTTTTTGATAAGTTTTAATATCTCAAAACATTGACGTTTTAAACATTTAATGATATAATATTTACCTAATAATAAGTAAGGGAGAAATTCTTTTGTTAGTTGCTGATAAGTGGACGGATTATGAGCTCATAGACTGCGCAGGCGGTGAGAAAATCGAAAAATGGAACGGTTATCTTTTAAGAAGACCCGACCCGCAGGTTATATGGGATGTTAAAAGCGATAAAAACATTTGGGAAAAAGTTGACGCACGCTATCACAGAAGCAAGTCGGGCGGCGGAAGCTGGGAATATTACAAAGAAATTCCCGAATCGTGGAAAATAAAATATAAAGATTTTACATTTAACGTTAAACCGACCGGCTTTAAGCACACGGGGATTTTCCCCGAACAGGCGGTAAACTGGGATTTTATATACGATAAAATCAAAAACGAAAACCGCGAAATAAAAGTTTTAAATCTTTTTGCATACACAGGCGGCGCAACCGTTGCCGCCGCGGCTGCAGGCGCAGGCGTTGTTCACGTTGACGCATCAAAGGGCATGGTTTTGTGGGCAAAAGAAAATGCAGCGCTGAGCGGTCTTAAAGACGCTCACATAAGATATATTGTAGACGATGTTATAAAATTTGTCGACCGGGAAATAAGAAGGGGCAACAAATACGACTGCATAATTATGGATCCTCCCACTTACGGACGCGGTCCCGGGGGCGAACTTTGGAAATTTGAAAACGAATTTTATCCTTTAATAGAAAAATGTATGAAACTTCTCAGCGAAAATCCGCTTTTTGTTATTGTAAATTCATACACTTCGGGAGTTTCTTCAACCGTTGTGGCAAACGTTTTAAATCTTACAATAGCAAGAAATTTCGGGGGATATGTAACAAATGACGAAATAGGACTTCCGATAAAATCATCAAATCTTGTGCTTCCGTGCGGATGCGCAACAAGGTGGATTGCAAAGAAGTAAGGCACTATAAATTATTTTTTGCAAAAAATGCAAAACTTCAGCTCTGGTTTCGGAGGAATATAATGATAAAAACAGAAAATTTAAAATTCAGTTACGATAAAACAGAAGAAAACGGCGAAATGATTTTAAACGGCATAAATCTGACCGTTAAAGACGGTGAGTTTTTGTGCATACTCGGACGCAACGGCAGCGGGAAATCAACACTTGCAAAGCATTTTAACGCAATACTTCTTCCGAGCGGCGGAAGTGTTTATGTTGACGAGCTCAACACGTTAAATGAGGACGAGCTTTTAAAAATCAGACAACGTGTTGCAATGGTTTTCCAAAATCCCGACAACCAGATTGTTGCGACAATTGTTGAAGAAGACGTTGCATTTGCCGCAGAAAATTTAGGAATCGAGCCTTCCGAAATAAGAAAAAGAGTGGACGAGGCATTAGAAGCCGTAGGAATGTCGGCATTTAAAAAACATGCACCGCACCTTCTTTCGGGCGGTCAGAAACAACGTGTTGCAATTGCGGGCGTAATTGCAAT
>CABUQL010000297.1 GCA_902493665.1 uncultured Eubacteriales bacterium | reverse complement strand
TGCAAAAAAAATTGACGGAAGTTTTTTTAATAAAAACGTATATATTGCGCTTGATTTTGATTTTTCAAAAACGGCAAAATATATAGACGGCGTAGGCGTAGGCAGAAGGGGATACTGCTTTGTTACAGATCTTTCAAAAAATGTGATTTACCATCCCCGGCGCCAGCTTTTAAGAGCGGGAATTAATGCCGATATGCCGCAGATTGCCGCGTCTGCATCGGACGGAACATACCGTATTGGCGATATGATATATTCAATTGAAACCACATCGGACAATTTGTGGAGAGTTGTCGGCGTAAGCTTTACAACCGAGATTGAAGACGAAAAAAATATGCAGATAGCGCTTTTTGCACTTATCGCAATTCTGTGCTGCATACTGTCAGGATTTGTTTCGGTGTTCATTCTGTCAAAAACCGTAAGAAAACCGATTTATAATCTTATGCGTGCAATGAAAAGCTTTGAAAGAAAACCCGATACGATTACATATATCGCAAATAAAACGGGTATTTTGGAAATCTATATGCTTTCGTCGTCGTTTTCGCACATGGAGCGCAGAATAAATCGGCTTATAAAACGTGTGAAATATGAAAAAGAGGAGCTCAGAAAAACGGAGCTTAAAGCTCTTCAGGCACAGATTAATCCTCACTTTTTATATAACACGCTTGATTCTATTCAGTGGATGTGCGAGCTGGGAAAAACCGACGACGCAGTTGATATGATAGGTGCGCTTGCGCGTCTTTTCAGAATAAGCATCAGCAGGGGAAAAGAGCTTATTACAATAAGAGATGAAATAAATCACGCAAAGAGTTATCTTATTATACAAAGCTACCGCTATAAAAATCAGTTTTCTTATAAGTTTAATGTTGAAGAAGGGCTTGAAAATTATCTTTGCAATAAAATCACGCTTCAGCCGCTTATTGAAAACGCCATATATCACGGAATTGACAGGCTGGAGAGCGACGGAAAGCTTGATATAAGCGTAAAAAGCGAAGGCGGCGACATTTTGCTTATTGTGTCCGATAACGGTGTAGGAATGACGAAAGAGGTTTGCGAAAGCGTTTTGGAGAAAAAGCGCGACAACAAAAACGGAATAGGTCTTAAAAATGTAAACGACAGAAGCCGGATTTATTTCGGCAAAAAATACGGAATTACAATTAAAAGCGAGCCCGACAAAGGAACGAGCATTATTGTGCGGATACCGAAGATAACAAAGGAGGACGAAAATGAAAAGTAGGAAAATCGTTTTAATATCGGTTTTGATATGTATGATTTTTTCATTGTGTTCATGTTCGTTTTCCAACGGAAACAAACAGTTCAAAACTTCTTTTATCGTTAAAACCGAAAAATCGGATTTTTTTAATCATATGAAAAACGGTGCTTTTGCCGCATCTTCTGAATTTAATACCGAGCTTTCTTTTGCGGGATGCGAAAATGAAGACGACTATGAAGAGCAAAAACGTCTTATTGATGAGGCGGTTGAAAACGGAAGCGATGTTATCGTTTTGTCGGCAATAGATTCCGATAAACTTAAAGATTCAGTAAAAAATGCTGCCGATAAAAAAGTAAAAATAATCTGTGTTGACAGCGGTGTCGACTCGCCCTATGTAAGCTTGCTTATCGGGACGGACGATGCTTTGGCGGGAGAGGACGCTGCAAAAACGGCGGTCGGAGCATTTCCAAAAGATAAAAAAATAAAAATCGGCATTTTAAAAACAGATAATGTGAGCAACAATATCCGTCTTCGCGAAAACGGATTTAAGGAATATATCGCAAAATGCGAAAATGCGGTTGTTGCGGCGGAAAAAAGCACGGAAAACAACGAGAAGAGCGCATATGAGGCTGCCGAAAGGCTTCTCTTTGAAAACCCCGACATAAATGTTATAGTGGGTTTTAACGAATGGACTTCAATCGGTGTAGGTATGGCAACTGCTGATTTGGGACTGGAAAAAAAGGTTAAAGCAATAGGGTTTGACACAAATCTAAAGTGCGTTGAGCTTTTGGAAGGTGAAAAGATGTATGCCTTGATTGTTCAAAATCCTTATGCTATGGGATATTTGGGCGTTAAAAATGCTTATCTTCTCGCCGAGGGAAAAAACGGAGATGTCCCTGAAAATATTTATACCGACACGGTGTGCGTAACAAAAGAAAACCTTTTTGATGAAGATATTTCAAAAATTGTTTTCAGTATGAAGTAAAAATAAT
>CABUQL010000296.1 GCA_902493665.1 uncultured Eubacteriales bacterium | reverse complement strand
AGATGAAGAGTTCGATGAGGAGACTTTAAATAAGCTCGATGTGGTAATTGCAAGTTTCCATGCACCGTGCGGAAAAACCGGTACGGTAGAGGAACACACGCAGGCATATATTAATCTTATAAGAAATCCGCATATTGACATACTCGGCCATTCGGGAACGCCTATGTTTTCTTACGATATAGAAACCGTAGTTAAAGAAGCGGCAAAATATAACAAAATATTTGAAATAAATAATCATACATTTCATATAAGAAAAAGAAGTATTGAAAACTGCGTGAAAATAGCAAAAGCGTGTAAAAAATACGGTGTTTACGTTACTGTTGACTCCGATGCACACATTGCATACGCACTCGGAGATTACACAAATGCGCTTTCAATGCTTAAGGAAATAGATTTTCCCGATGAGCTTATTTTAAACACATCAGCAGAGAAGGTTGTAAATTATCTTAATGGACGAACTCACAAAAAACAAATAACATTTTAAAATATATTAACGGAGGATTATACGATGTATATAGGTATTGACCTTGGAGGAACCGGAATTAAAGCGGGATTGGTAAATGAAGACGGCAGAATTTTATACAAAACAAGCTGTCCGACAAGAGCGGCTGAAGGATGCAGCGCAATTGCCGAAGATATGGGTAAGCTTGTCGACACAATTCTTAAAGAAACAAACACAAATAAGGCTGATGTAAAATCAATCGGTATCGGTGTGCCCGGTGCGGTTGATAATAACAAGGGCGAAGTAATATACACTGCAAATATCAATATGAAAAATGCACCGCTTGTTGCGGAGCTTAAAAAACACTGTGATTTTCCCGTATTTTTGGGAAATGACGCAAACTGTGCCGCTTTGGGCGAATATTTTGCATTAAACAACCCCGATATAACAAATCTTATAGCGGTAACACTCGGAACGGGCGTAGGCGGAGGAATAATTCTTGACGGAAAGATTTTTACGGGTTCAAACGCTATTGCGGGTGAAATCGGACATATGATAATCGACATTGACGGCGAAAAATGCGGATGCGGCGCAAAAGGCTGCTGGGAGGCTTATGCATCTGCGACGGCTCTCATTCGTGACACGAAACGTGCTGCCGAAAAAAATCCCGATTCAATACTTGCCAAAATTATTAAGGAAGACGGCAAAGTCGGCGGAATAACACCGTTTAAAGCAAAAGAAATGGGCGACGAAACAGGAACGAAGGTTGTTGAAAATTACATTAAATACATTGCAATTGGAATTATAAACATTATAAATATCTTTCAGCCGCAATCAATCGTTATCGGCGGCGGTGTAAGCAAGCAGGGCGATAATCTTGTTGTACCGCTCAAAAAATACGTTGAAAAATACGCTTACGGTGCGGATTTTGCAAAAATCGCAGAAATAAGCACGGCAAAACTCGGTAATGACGCAGGACTTGTCGGCGCAGCTTTTTTAGGTAAATAAGGAGTGCTTTTTTTGTATAATTTTCTTATTGAAACTCTCGGCTCTGAAAATAAAATTTTAAAAGACGAGCCTTTAAAAAATCATACCACTTTCAGAACGGGCGGAAATGCAAAATATGTGCTTTTGCCCGAAACCAATGATGAAATTTTAAAGCTTGTAAATTATTTTAAAGAAAACTCAGTTAAATTTTACGTATTCGGAAACGGGTCGAACATTCTTGCGCCCGACGAAGGCTACGACGGCGTTATAATTAAACTCGGCAGGAATTTTTCCGAAATTAAGGTAAATGACAATCTGATTACAGCTTGTGCCGGGGCGACGCTTGCAAAAATTTTCCGTGCATCTTACGAAAACTCGCTTTCGGGATTTGAATTTGCATCCGGTATTCCCGGAACACTCGGCGGTGCGGTGAAAATGAATGCCGGAGCATACGGCGGCGAAATTAAAGACGTTGTTATAAGCACAAAATATTTAAGCAATGACGGAAACATAAGCGAACGAAAAGGAGACGAACAGGGTTTTTCGTACCGCCACAGTAATTTTTCGGATGATGAAGTTATTTTGTCTGCCGTAATTAAGCTTTGTCACTCGCAGAAAGATTTGATAAAAGAAAAAAGTGATGATTTAAACAGCCGAAGAAGGGAAAAGCAACCGCTTGAATATCCGAGCGCAGGAAGCACATTTAAGCGTCCCGAAGGATATTTTGCGGCAAAGCTCATTGACGATTGCGGTCTTAGAGGAAAAAGAATCGGCGGTGCAATG
>CABUQL010000295.1 GCA_902493665.1 uncultured Eubacteriales bacterium | reverse complement strand
CAAGCCTTGTTTACGGTACGCCGTGGGCAGGGAAAGAGCGTTGGGAAAAAAATGTGTGTTTCCCGCTCGGCGGTGTCTGCGTTTTGCATCGCGCAGAGAAAAATTCAATCAAAAAACTTTCCGCCTCCGAGGCGCTGTTGCCGATTATGCATCAGATATATCTCCCGAAAGCAGAGCATTCGGCACAACTTCAACTGGAACTTGCGGACAAGTTTTTGCAAAGCGCTCCGTTTTGGTCTCTTTTCTGCAATATCGGTTTTGAGGCTGTCAGAGTCAGTTTTGAAGCAATGACAGGAAATTGTTTCAACAGTTATTTTATTGAAAATGAGGTTAAGTGATTATGAAAATAAAAGACGGATTTGTTCTGCGTGACATCGCGGGTGATACCGTTGTTATTGCCACAGGTGAGTTAAGTAAAACTTTTCACGGAATGATAAAACTCAACTCTACGGGAAAAGAAATTTGGCAGATATTGTCTTCGGGCGATGTCACCGAGGAATATGTTATAGAAGAAATGGCAAAAAGACACGACGCAAAGCCCGAAGAGATATCAGAGGGTGTTATTGCGTTTATTTCGAAAATAAAAGAGGCAGGGCTTTTTGAGTAATGAGCATTGAAGAGGGCTTGAAGAAGAACGGGTATCATGCTTCTACGACTTCCGGATACAGTATGTATCCGCTTCTTCGTGACAGACGTGACAATATAGTTGTTCGCCCTTGTTCGGGACGGTTGAAAAAATATGATGTGCCGCTTTATAAACGAGGCAATGAATATGTTCTTCACCGTATCATAAAAGTTCTTCCCGACGGCTATGTCATTTGCGGAGACAACTGCATAAACAAAGAGTACAACATCAAGGATGAAAACATTCTCGGAGTTTTGACAGAGGTTTATCGCAATGATAAAAAGATAAACATGGATGGTTTGCCGTATAAAATATATGTTCGCATGTGCCGTTTTTTTTACCCTTTGCGAGTTGCTTACAAAAAGACCCTTTGTTTACTTTCCTCTGTTAAGCACAAGTTATTTAAAAAAGGTAATCCTACATGAGTAAAAAATCCGTAATCATTATTTTCGTATGTTTGTTGCTTTGTAGTGGCATGATAATAGGAGCGATTTTTTTTCGAAATAATAGAAATTCAGATGAGAAACAACTGTCAGATTCGATTTCATCCATTGCAAAATTGAATCAACTTGAAAACGAAAAATTTGTTTTGGAAAAAAGACTTCTAGTAAAAAAAGAGTTACTTGAAAAACAAGCAAAAGGAAAAGGTACTATTTCTTTCGTTTGCGTAGGAACACATCGTAAGGCTTATGATGTTGTTTTTGCCGAAACAAGAAACCGCAATATTCCATGCACGATAGTTCTTACTACTGATTTGAATATTGATGTTCCCAAGGGCATTACAACTTCTCAACTTCGAGAAATGGTAGATTCCGGTTGGGAGATAGCTCTTGCTTTTCCGACCGGTAGTAACCACCCTATATCAAAAATTAAAGAAAGCATACAAAAACTTGATGAACTCGGTTTTGAAGTTGGACATACTGTTTATTTCAATCGTTCCGAGTATACGGCAAATTATGACAGGGAACTTTATAATTTGGGCTTTTACAGCGTCATAGAACATGGCGAATCTCAGATAACCGTTGATTCTAATGGTATTACACTCTCTGCAGCAGATGAGAATTCTATTTGGAAAGTTCGTGGGTACGGTTATGCTCAAGTCGGAAAAGTCGAGACCCTTTCTCGTGTCAAAGAGAATGGTGGTTCTGTTTTTATAGAGGTAAGTTTCGATTCTTCACATCTATGGTCCTATTGTATTCGGAATAGTTTGGTAAATGTTTTTTCGAGATGCTTGGAACTTGATATGAACACTGTTTGCGTGAAGCCCGTGTCAGGAGTTCATGACTATTTGATTTCACAACAGAACGGAGAGATCTCAGTTGACAGTAAACTTGAAGCCGAAGTTATGGATTTGGAAAAAAAGATTACTGACATTGAAGCGGAAATTAGAAATCTTCGTGATTTTACAAAAGAATAAGAAAAAACGCCCTGTTTGGCGTTTTTTGTAAAGAGAGCGGGCTTCGAAAGAAGCCCGCCTTTATATCGCTTGTTTTTTGTTTTCTTTTTTAATTAAGTGAAAATTCGTTTCTGAACTCTTCGAAAGTGTTCTGGAAATCTGTCGAACTTTCCGTTTTGACGCGGTTGAGATATTCGTGCGTATCGAATTCCGC
>CABUQL010000294.1 GCA_902493665.1 uncultured Eubacteriales bacterium | reverse complement strand
AAATCCAAAATTATAATATCAAGGCTTTTATCATGCGCAAGACGAAGCGCTTCTTCGCCATCATATGCGGTTTCAACCTGATAACCGTCCTGTTCAAAGTTAAATTTCATACCTTTTACAAGTAGTTTTTCATCATCAACAATAAGTATTTTCATTACGCAATCTCCAATTCTTTGCAATATATAATAATTATATCACAAAAAGTGCTTTTGTCAAACATTTAGCGTGTTGTTTTCCTATAATTTTTTCCTCTCAAAATGCGCTAAAATTTTGTTTCTTTCGATAATTTTTGATACTTTATTTGTCACAAAAGACGGCTTTTATGTATAAGATAATACTAAGCGGAAACTATCCGTGCAACAACAAAGAATATCCGCATTTTATCTGTCTGCAAATAAAATACGGTTTTGCAAAAAGGCATACATTTTGCCTTACATTAAGGACAGAAAGGCAGTGAAAAAATGAAAAATAAAACTTTAACCGATTTAAAGCCGGGTCAAAAGTGCGTAATTGTAAAACTAAAATCGCCCGAACATATGCGCAGAAGGCTTATGGACGTGGGACTTATTGCGGATACGTGCGTTGAATGTATCGGAAAAAGTCCGCTTGGCGACCCGAGCGCGTTTTTAATACGCGGCGCTGTCATTGCCTTAAGAGAGGAAGACAGCCGCAGCATTTTAGTAAAAAATATCAGGAGTGTGTAGCAATGGGACTTACAAAAAACTCGGTAAACATTGACGATTTAAGTTTTACTGTAAAAAAACACTCAAAAAACGATAAAGTAATTGCTCTTGCGGGAAATCCGAACGTCGGCAAGAGCACTGTTTTTAATAATCTTACGGGAATGAATCAGCACACAGGAAACTGGCCGGGAAAAACCGTCACAAACGCTCAGGGATATTTAAAAACCGAAAATATGTCGTTTGTGTTTGTGGATATCCCCGGAACATACTCGCTTATGGCGCATTCTGCCGAAGAAGAGGTTGCAAGAAACTTTATTTGTTTTTCAAAACCCGACGTTACGGTCGTTGTGTGCGACGCAACGTGTCTTGAAAGAAATTTAAATCTCGTTTTACAGACGCTTGAAGTTACTCCGAACGTTGTTTTATGCTTAAATCTTATTGACGAAGCAAAGCGCAAAGGCATAAAAATTGATACAAACCTTCTTTCAAAAAAACTTAAAATCCCCGTTGTACCATGCGTTGCAAGAAAAAAGAACAACTTAAAACCGCTCGTTTGCGAAATTGAAAAAGCAGCTTTGCAAAAAAGAAGCGATGTTTTTAAAGTTAAATATTCGCCCGAAATTGAAGAAGTTATTTCAAAAATGATGCCTGCCTTAGAAAAGCACACAAAAAATCTTATCGACACAAGATGGCTTTGTATAAGACTTTTGGACGGCGACAAAACGCTCATAAACGAAATGGAGAAAAGCCTCGGCATTGACCTCTTAAAAAACGAAGAAATACAAGAAACAGTAAAATCAGCTTTAAAAGAGCTTAAAAGCAAAGAAATATCACGCCAGTTTTTTAAAGACTTAGTTGTTTCGTCAATTGTATCGGCAGGCGAAAAAATCGCAAAATCCGTTACTACATACAAAAAAGAAAAGTATTCGGATTTCGACAGAAAAACCGACGCAGTCCTTACAAGCCGGCGTTTCGGATATCCTATAATGATACTGCTTTTGCTATTTGTGTTCTGGCTTACGATTTCGGGCGCAAACTATCCCTCAAAAATACTTTCCGACGCACTTTTTAAATTTCAGGATATTCTCTTTAACTTTTTAGCATATATAAGAGTGCCGAAGTGGGTTTTAAATCCGCTCATTTTCGGAGTTTACCATGTTCTGGCATGGGTCGTTTCGGTAATGCTCCCCCCTATGGCAATATTTTTTCCGCTTTTTACGCTTTTGGAGGACGTCGGATATCTTCCGAGAATTGCGTATAATCTCGACAAACCTTTTAAAAAATGCTGTGCCTGCGGAAAACAGTCGCTTACAATGTGCATGGGATTCGGGTGCAATGCGGCGGGAGTTGTCGGATGCAGAATAATCGACTCAAAAAGGGAAAGACTTCTTGCGATACTGACAAACAGTTTTGTGCCGTGCAACGGGCGTTTTCCTGCGCTTGTTTCGATTATAACAATGTTTTTTATAGGCGCATCAAGAGGATTTTTGCCATCTGTAAAATCCGCCGTATTTTTAACGGGAATAATTCTTTTATCGGTTGCAATGACCTTTTTGATGA
>CABUQL010000293.1 GCA_902493665.1 uncultured Eubacteriales bacterium | reverse complement strand
GCAATGGCTGTAAGTGAAGAATCAATCTTCATAGCTTCCTGCATATACCAAATCTGGTGTTTGTCGGCGTCCATATCCCAAACATCCTTTTCGGGACTGATTGTATACTGGAATTCGGGGTTGAAGTTTGATTTGTCATTCGGTGTGTAAGGATTGATTTCGAGTCTTACAATGTTAAGACCGATACCTTCGTTTACATCGTAGAGCGCTTTAAGTGTTTTTTGCTGCATTTCTTCCGATGATTTCATAAGATAATATGCGTTGTGGTTTGCAGCAGCACCGAAGCCGTAAATTTCCTGTCTTTGGTCTTCTTTGTAAACGTTTATTTCGTTTGCAATTTTATCGTTTGTGATGATAACTCTCTGATTTGCTTCATCCCAGTCAACTTTGCAGCCGAGGCTTTCGGCAATAAATCTTACCGGAACGAGTGTTCTGTAATTTACAAGCTGAGCGGGAACGTCAAGTTCAATGTCCTTGCCGTTTACGTTTGCCGTTTTGTTTCCGATTGTAAGTTTAATTACATTGTTTGAACGTTTTACGGTAACTGTTTGAGTATCGTCGTCCCACATAACCGACGCGCCGAATTTTTCGAATATTTTTCTCATCGGAACGAGTGTTCTGTTTTCAATAATCATCGGAGCGGTGTCGTTCATAAACGAAATTCTTTTTCCGTTTAAAGTAACGTCAATACCGAGATTTGCAAGAGTTTTAAGTTCTGCATCGGTTAAAATCTTCTGCGGTTCAATTGCCTTATCCGAAATTTTAACGCATACATCGTCAATGAAAAGCTCAGGGATTGAATACTCAGCCTGAGGAACGTCAATGCCTGTTATTCCGATCTGGTCGAGCGTTACGCCGTAAACCTCCTGACCTGTGCTTTCGTAAGGAAGTTCAATCTTTGTCCATTCGCCTTTTTTAACTGTGTAGCGATAGTTTTTGTCGTAGTAGTATTCTTTGCCGTTGCCGACAGTTCCCAAAAATGTTATAACACCGATTGTAACCTGACCTGCTTCAACTCTTGAATTGTCAGAAACTTTAACAAGCATTGAAATGTTGTATTTTGTGCCTTTTTCCTGTGAAAGACCGTCGAAAGCCGACATAAATTTCGCTCTTGAATAAGAGTTTAATCTTCCCGAGAATTTAAGGCTTTTTCCTTCGCCGCTTGTGGCGTTAAATACTGTGCTTGAAAGTTCAAAATTTCCGGCGCTTGCACCGCCGCCGCCTTCAATCTTACCTTCAAAAATATTATTTAAATCATCGAAGGTGATAAGGTTTTCCGTTTTTGTGCCTTCGCTCGGAGCGGAAGGAGTTGCAGCCGCATCGCCTTCAACAGTAACTGTTATGTCATCAACATAAAATGTTTTTGCAACAGCTTTGACCTTACTGTCCTGTCCGACACCCACTTGCGATACAAGTTCATCATTGTAATCGAAAGTAAGTGAAAGCAAAGTCCATGTGTTTGCCTTAATTTCAAAATTTTTTGATGCATATGGTTCTGTGGCATATTTTGTACTTATATCGCTGTATGCACCTATAAGAAGGTTTGTATCAACGGGAGAATATGCCCAATAAGAAACGCTAACTTTTTTGCCGAGCATATCTTTTGTAAGAAGATTTTTAAGCTTTATTCTGTGGAATGATTCAGTTCTTCCGTCGAGTTTAAGGCTCTTTCCCGTGCCTGTTGTGTGGTCCTGTTCGCCCGAAAGCGTAACCGCACCGCCGTAAGCTCCTCCTCTGACATAATCGGTATTGTTGTTAAATGCCGTTAAATCGTCAAAGGTGATGTTTTTTGTATCTGCCTGTGCAAGGATAGGGACGCTTAAAAATGCCGTCATAACCATCACCGCGCAAAGCAGAAAACACAATAGTTTTTTCATTTTTTTTTGCTCCTTTTTTTATTTATTTGATACAATTCAATGATATGGGAATTAAAATTTAAAGTCAAGTTTAAAGAAAAAAAAGAGCCATAAATAATAAAAAGATTGAAGAATATTGATATTTTTTCTAAAAAACGTGAAGAATATTGATATTTTTTCAATAAAAAGTAAAAAATATTGGTGTTTTTTAAAGAATAAAGAATATTGATATTTTTGTGTCCTGATACATAAGGTTTTTAAAAAACAATTTTTTATGTTAAAAGAATTCAATGCATTTTATAAGAAAAAGGCTATGTAAAAAACTTTACATAGCCCTTAAAATTTTTGATTTTAATATTAAGCAAAAACTCACGTTTAGCTTAAACCGGTATTTTTA
>CABUQL010000292.1 GCA_902493665.1 uncultured Eubacteriales bacterium | reverse complement strand
TGCGGCAATGAATATGACAAACATCAATGTTCAGCTTCTTACAATCGAAGCTGCGGCAACAAAGAAAAAAGAACATATTTACCATGCTGCAATGCTTGACCCTGTAACAAGCTCAAATTTGACGCTTGACGAAATTGTTAAAATGTGCGATGAACTTATTGAAGCACACGAAAATGCAGGATTTAAAATAATTTAGTTTTCTCTTTTTTCTCTTTACTTTTTACCGTATAAGTTATATAATAATTTATACGGTGTTTTTTTACATTAAATTAAGGTTTGGACAAGCAGAACAAAAAAATGCAAGTCCGGAATTAAAAAGGAGAAGTAATTATGAAAGTTGAAAGTTTTGCGCTTGATCATACAAAGGTTAAAGCGCCTTTTATAAGAAAATGCTGCGTATACAAAGGTCAAAATGGCGATGTTATAACGAAATTTGACATAAGATTTATGCAGCCGAACAAAGAAGAAATGCAAAGTGACGGTATTCATACTCTCGAACACCTTCTTGCAACTCATATGAGAGATTATATGGACGGCATTATCGATTTATCGCCTATGGGCTGCAGAACAGGTTTTTATATGACTGCATGGAATGAACCGACCGAAAAAGAAGTTGCGTCTTGCGTTTTAAAATCACTTGAAGATGTTTTGAAAGCAGATTCAATTCCTGCCGACAATGAAGTTCAATGCGGAAATTACAAGCTTCATTCGCTTGAAAACGCCAAAAAATACGCAAAAAAGATACTTGACGAAGGTCTTCCCGTTTTCAAATACGAAGACTAAATCAAAAAATTAAATCAACACAAAAAATCCGGGCAGCTTGTGCAGGTGTTAAAGTTTTTTGCCAAGTCTGTCCGAATTATTAATATACAAAAGAAAAATATATGTTTTGAAAGAGATTAAACCATGAACAACAAATCCACATCACTTTTTGCCTGCATTTGCGTTGCGCTCGGATATATAATTTTCGGTCTGTCGTATCTTTTTACGGCAAATCTTTTGAAAACAACATCTGTTTTTGACGCAATCGCTTTAAGGTTTTTAATAAGCACTTTATTTTTAACAGTTTTATGCATAACGGGCATAATCAAGGTGAATTTTAAGAATAAAAGTCTGAAATTTCTTTTTCTCACCGCACTTTTTGAACCCGTTTTTTATTTTATATTTGAAACTTTCGGAATCAAAAACACAACAACAACCGTTGCCGGAATGATTATTGCATTTACGCCGGCAATTGTCGCAATAGCGGAAACAATCATCTTAAAAGAAAAAATAACGTTTTTGCAAAAAGTATTTCTCATAATGAGCATTACGGGTGTTGCAATAGTATCGCTGTATTCAAAAAACGACGGCAAAAACACCGCTTTCGGAATTATTTGCCTTCTTATTACCGCGGTCTGCGGTGCGCTTTTTATAGTGTCTTCAAGAAAGATATCGTCCGATTTTTCGCCTATGGAAATCACATATTTTTCAAGCATTTTGGGTGCAGTTGTGTTTAACGCAATATGTGTTGCAATACACGTTTCTGACGGCAGTTTAACATCGTATTTTGCGCCTCTTAAAAGCATTGACAATTTAGTCGGACTTTTGTTTCTTTCAATTGTTTCAAGCTTTGTGGCAACCACACTTATAAATTTCGGAACGTCAAAACTTCAGGCTTCCTCCGTTTCATCGTTCAGCGGAATTTCAACAGTTACAACAATTGTAACGGGCGTTATGTTTAACGGCGAAGTTTTAAAGCTGTTTCACATAATTTCGGTAATTTTAATACTTACCGGCGTTATCGGAATGAATTACATAAAAATCAAATCGGTGGAAAATAAATGCGAAAGCATTGCGAATGATATCAAATAATTTGAATTAAACAATTAAGCTGCGCCTATCCTTCGTTCTTTCCCGCCTGCGTACCAAAGTAAAACACAATTACAATTTTAAAAACGTCCATAAAGTCTTGGCACATCATTTTGCCCGAAAGTGCCAGGTAGCAAAATACAACTGTAAGAAAAAGTGTAACAAAACTTTTTACATTTATAAGTTTTATAAGTCTTTCTTTCACAAAAATCCCCCTCATACATATATCTTAAAACGGCTTTCACAAGCCGATTTTTTATGCACAAAAACACGAAATTTGTTAAATATCATTGCAAAATCCAATATTTTAGCAAAATATTAACGTGACTTTGATTGAAAAAAATATTATACTGTACTATAATTGTTATGGTGATGAAATATGAAAAATTCAAAATTTAAAACTTTTACAAAGGTTTTT
>CABUQL010000291.1 GCA_902493665.1 uncultured Eubacteriales bacterium | reverse complement strand
GGAAAATATTCCTGACACTCCGGAAGGCATTCTGCTTGAGTCGCTCCTCGAAGGGTCTAACAGCAAAAATGGACAGTCAGTAAAAATATAAATAGCAGTCTGGATTTAACGAAAAACGACCTCTGCTTTTCAGGGGTCGTTTCGATTTATTTCTGGCGCGCCATAAAAAAACGCAAGCCGAACCGAAAAGTCCGGCTTGCGTTTTTATATTTTATATGCGTCTAATTCGTTTTTAGCATTTATATAAGATTTATAAATGTTTTTAATTCCCGCTGCCTTCGCCAGACTTACTACAAGATTTTCTTCTGCCAAATCCATTTTTAAACCAAGAATAAGTCCACTTGGAATCCACTCCATCAAAATAGGCGGTTTCATTGGACAACCGGTAATCATACGCCACTCTTCATCATATTTGTGGCATTCTTTTTTAATAAGAGTTATTCTTTCTATCTCCCATAACATTGCCCCAAGACTCTCATAAATTTCCTTAGGAATAGAAACTTTCGTCAATTCTCCAACCTTTCTCAGCATGACGAATTTCGCAAAATTAGTAGCATTATAAGGAGAATCCGAGTAATATATCGGATACAGTGGCGTTCCGAAATTCTTTATACCACAATCACAACATTTTTGTTGTTTGCCACACAAATAATTATCATCATTTTCTAAATCATAAATTAAAACAAAACCTTTATATTGGTTTGCATATTTTAGCCATAATGACTCATTAAAGCCATTCTCCGAAAAACAAACAGACCAAACATCTTTCTTTAGTTCGCTTCGCAACGCCAACGCAAAACTTAAAAATTCATCAACAACATTTGAAGATTGTGCATATTTTAAGCTTTCTAAATTAAATTGCGATAATTGTTCTTTATTAAGAATTCCTCCCAAAAGAGAATTGACATAATTTATTTTATTTTCGGCATTTTCATCAAACCGTAATATGCTTAAATATTCTTTCTTTAATTCTTCTATATCGATGTGCAAAAAAGTATCAAACGGATCATCATAATAGTTAGCTGAAGAAAAATAAAGTCTATTTGTCCTAAGCGCCTCTAAATTTTTGGTATTTACAGGTCGATAACGATACAAATATTTAGGGAATTTTATGGTTTTCAATAACTCTTCACGTTCCGCACAAATATCTCTCCCAGGCAAAGAACAAATCGTATTCCAAAATTTTTCTCTTTCATCGTGAGTCATAGAATTAACCTCATTCTACCGTTTTACACTAAAATTTTTAATTATTTTCCTCAAAATTTTCGACCTGTTCCATTACTTTGCGAAACACTTCGGGGCTGTATTGAGGAGGATAACCGCTTTTAATAAGGCATACTTTTATATCGAATTTAAGCTGATCGCGAACAATCTGATTATTAAGCCAGTCCGCAAAAGACGACTTGGTATCAATGATCTCTTTAATGCGTTTGGCGAGAGTTTTGCACTTATCGTTGACAATAATGCCGTTCACGTCTCTGTCTGTACCATATTCGAAATTATACGCATCGCGCAATGAAATCAATATGTCATAGAAAGCCTTTTCTTCAAAAGTAAGACCGAGCTTGCGGAAGCTATCACGGTCTGCCTTCATATCTTTTAAAATACGCAATGCCTGTTCGGTAGCATTCCTAATAATATCTTCACTTGCCTGTTCTTGGGCTTCTCCGGCCTCCTCGGCAGAAAGACTTTTTCTTCTTTCGTGATATTGTTTTATTGTTTCTTCAAGCATTTCCTGGAACTTTTTTGCCGCTACTTGATTGGTTCTGCCGTATTCTTTAATCTGCTTGCGGAGTAATTTAACAAGCATTTCGAGCTTCGTTGCAGGCATTTTAACATCGGATAGTTTTTCAAAAAATTCATGGCTGAAAATATCCTCTTGCTCACCACTTTCCAAAACGCTCTCGACGTCGTTATATTTCAATGCTTCTTCAACCATTTTTGCGACTTGTCGGTTCATGGTTTCTGTATCAACTTCGCTTGTTCCGCTCATTTTGCGTACAAACCCTGCTATTGCCATGAAACATTGCGCAAGTGCCGATTCCTCTTCGCCGAGTTCTCCGGAAGGCTGACAAATGTCGTATGCGGCGCGCATTCTTTTAACGGTTCTCAAAAAATAGGTCTTGAATGAAACTTTTTGTGTGTTTTTACCGCCGTTTTTCAACGTGCTCAACTCTTGCGTTGAAACAAACACATATTCGGCAGCTTTTGCCAAAAGCGTATATCGCTTGACAGGGTCTCCATTGGGATCCAGAAAAGGAGACAAATCATAACCCTTAAACAAGACTTTAAGAATCTCCATTTCTTCCCTAAATATCTCTGTCGCTTGAGCGA
>CABUQL010000290.1 GCA_902493665.1 uncultured Eubacteriales bacterium | reverse complement strand
TGACATTGTGAAAAACGGACTTAAAGGCGATGACCAAAAAGATGCGCAGCAGATTTTGGGTTATGAAACCGATATTCAGAATTTGAAATGGATTTACAGGTCAAAAATGAATTTCAGTTTGAACCGCGAAACTGTTTACAGTTATATAATTCCGAATTACTATAAGCTTAATGAGGAGATGATAACAAAGCTTGTATGCGCACCGGGTAAAGACGAGTTTTTGAAAATTCTCTCAGATACGCCGTACAGAGTTATCTTTGAAAATAACGAATTTGAAAAAAACTCGGCAAAGTTTTTAAACAAAGCCTACAGAATGTCGATAACAAAATATCCTTACAGCTTTGTTAATATTTTATGTTACCTTATGCTTAAAAAGTGTGAGGCGGCAAACATCATTTCGATCATTGAGGGAATAAGATATAATCTTTCTCCCGATGAAATAAAAGAATTTTTGGTTTTGTAGAAAGGAGGTCGTGTATTTTGTCTATTGAAAAGCTTAATCTGATAAGTATTGTCGGCCCTCTTGAAAAATATGACGAGGCAATTGACCTGCTTATCAAAGACAGAAATATTCATCTTGAATATGCAGTAAATGTGTTGGAAGGTAACAAAAATTTACGGCAATTCGATGAAACTAATCCTTATGCGGAGCAATATGCTAAGATTAAAGAGCTTGTTGAAAAGAACAATCTCACAAAATGTGATAATTCGCTGAAATTTTCGATTGATGATGTTAATTTGCTTCTTGAGAAAATTAACAGCGAAATTCAGCAAATAAGCTCACGAAACGAAGAACTTAAAGATGAAAGAGTCAAAAACGAGGATATAATAGCTCAGCTTCAGCCGCTTTGCGGAATTGACGCTAACCTTGATGAGATTTTTGATTTTAAACTGATTAAATACCGGTTCGGAAAGATGCCGAAATCAAGCTATGAAAAAATGGAAACTTATGTTGATGACAACGAGGCTTTTTTCGCAAAATCCTCCGAAGACAAAGATTATGTTTACGGTGTTTACTTCGTTCCGAAAAATTACGCGGAAAAAGCCGAACGTGATTTTTCAGCATTTTTCTTTGAAGAAATTCTTGTGTCCGATAAGGTAAAAGGAAAGCCTCTGGATGCAATAAACGACTTAAAAAAGGAAAACGAAGAAATCGAAAAAACAATTAAAAGCGGAGAAGAACAGCTTGAAAAAGTCTTCGGCAAATATGAAGGCCAGCTTGTTTTTTACAATAACGCTTTAAGTGATATCGCACTCAAATATGAATACAAAAAATATGGAACTTACACGGAAAAGTCGTTTTATCTTACCGGTTGGGTTGATAAAAAAACTTTGAAATCTCTTGAAAAAGCGGTCGAAAAGAACGATGATTTTGTGATTTCAACCGAAAATCCGGACGATGTGTATAAAATTATTAAGCCTCCTACGAAGCTTAAAAACAATCCGATTTTCAGACCGTTTGAGTTTTTCGTAAAAATGTACGGACTTCCTTCGTATAACGAAATCGACCCGACACCGCTTGTTGCACTTTCATACATTCTGATGTTCGGAATTATGTTCGGCGATGTGGGGCAGGGACTTGTACTTGCCGTTTTGGGATTTGCGCTTTATGCATACAAAAAAATTGACCTTGCGGCAATTATCGGAATGGTTGGTATAAGCTCGGCATTTTTCGGATGGTGTTTCGGAAGTGTGTTCGGTTATGAAGATGTAATTGCACATCCGCTTATTTTCCACCCAATGAGCAATATTAACACAATTCTTATAAGTACCGTTGTTCTCGGTGTGTTTGTCATTACAATTGCAATGATTTTCAATATTGCAAACGCTGTGAAAAACAAAAACTGGGGTAAGGCATTTTTCAACCAGAACGGTTTTGCGGGACTTATATTCTACTGGGCAATAATTATCGGTGTTGCATTCCTTTTCCTTAAAGGACTCAACTTGTTTACAGTGGTTTACAACGTTATATTTATTGTAATACCGCTTGTTCTTGTATTTTTGCAGGAACCGCTTACACGTCTTATAAAGAAGAAAAAAGATATCATACCGGGAAGCAAAGGACAATTTTTCCTTGAAAGCTTCTTTGAACTTTTTGAAATACTTTTAAGCTTTGTTACAAACACAATTTCGTTTGTCCGTATCGGAGCATTCGCATTAAACCACGTCGGTATGATGGGCGTTGTGTTCGTCTTTTCAAAAATGGCGTCGGGCGGCGCAAGCATAGCGGTTGTTATTATCGGTAACATCATCGTAATGGCAATGGAAGGACTTATAGTCGGAATACAGGTTTTAAGACTTGAATTCTATGAAATCTTCAGCAGATTCTTTGAAGGAAACGGAAAAGAATTTAAACCAATAAACAAATAA
>CABUQL010000289.1 GCA_902493665.1 uncultured Eubacteriales bacterium | reverse complement strand
AAAGTCCCGTGAGCCGTGCCACCGGCTGTCAGACTGTCGTTAAACAAAATGAAATTGCAAACTACGATTAAATAATAAATTGAGTTTTCAAGGAAGGTGAAATATGTGGAAACTACTATTGATGTACCCGTATGGGAAAAATACACTTTGACGATTGAGGAAGCCTCAAAATATTTTCGTATCGGCGAAAACAAACTGCGAAAACTTGCGGAAGAAAATCTAAATTCGGGCTGGGTTATTATGAACGGCAACCGTATTCAGATAAAACGCAAAAAATTTGAAAAGATAATTGACGATGTTGACATAATTTAACGAAGAGCCTTGATTTTTCGCTTAAAGCGCGGTAGAATATTTATAAGTTATATCAAAGGCTCTTTCCGTTGCGGAAAGGAGCGTTGCAAAATGTCGGAAAAAAGACGCGATAATAAAAATCGTATTTTGCAAACGGGCGAGAGCCAAAGACAAGACGGCAGATATGCTTATAAATATGTTGACAGAAACGGGAAATCAAAATTTGTCTATTCGTGGAGGCTTGTGCCGACAGACAAAACGCCGAACGGGAAGCGCGAGGATTTATCGCTTCGTGAAAAGGAAAAAGAAATACAAAGAGACCTTGACGACGGGATAAACCCTGACGGCAAAAAGATGACGGTATGCGAGCTTTACGAAATGCACACCAAACACAACGGCAATGTTAAACCAAACACCGTTGCGGGGCGCAATCATCTTATGAAAATCATCTCCGAGGACAGGCTGGGCAGCTGTGCTATTGAAAATGTCAAACCGGCAGATGCAAAAGAATGGGTTTTGAGAATGAAAGAAAACGGTTTTGCTTTTAAGACGATTAAAAACTATAAGCGTTCGTTAAGCGCGGCTTTTCATACGGCGGTGATTAACGATTTCATACGAAAAAATCCGTTTGAATTTGAAATTGCCGACGTTATCGAAGATGACACGCAGCCCAAAGAAGCGCTTTCTTACGAGCAGGAGCGACAGTTTTTCGACTTCATAAGAAATGACAAAACATTCGGCAAGCATTATTATGATTTAGTCATTTTACTCGGTACGGGACTTCGTATTTCGGAGCTGTGCGGATTGACTTATGAAGATGTGGATATGGAACGCCGCATAATAAATGTTAATCATCAGATACTTTACGATGCAGATAACGGATATTATGTTTCGGAGCCTAAAACAAAAAACGGAGACAGACAGATTCCTATGTCGGAAACGGTATATGACGCATTTTCGAGAGTGATTGAAAATCGCAGACCTTCAAGCTATGAAATTGAGTACAAAGGAAAAATATTGACAAATTTCATATTTTGCAAGCAGAACGGCGAGCCGCTTACCTCCTGCTGCTATGGAACGGTGTTTAAGCGTTCAAGACAAAGATTTAAGAAATATTCAGATGTAGGACTGCCAAAAGCTATGTCGGCTCATACGCTGCGGCATACATTCTGTACCAAAATGGCAAACGCCGGAATGAATCCCAAATCGCTTCAATATCTTATGGGACACGCAAATATCACTATGACGCTGAACTATTACGCTCACGCTACATACGAGTCCACAAAAGATGAATTTGACAGGATAACGGGTACGAAGCCGATAACGAATTTGCCAAAACGGGCGGTGAAATACATTTCCGCATAAGTTGTAAACATAGGTTTTACTACTTAATTTACTACTTTTGAAAGCGAAAACATAAAAACATTTAAGAAATTATAAGAATATCGGCTAAAAACCAAAATGCCGCAAAGCCTTGTAAAATAAAGACTTAACGGCATTTAAGAAGTTATAAAAGGATATTGAAAAAATTAAACTATTTTTTAATGAAAAATCAGCGTCGGAGGGAACGATTTGACGCTTTGAGACCACAGAACACAAAAATGCTCGCAAAAAATCAATCAAAAATGATCTTTTTCGGCGAAATCAGCAAAAAAAGATCATTAAGCCTTCCAGGCAGTATTTTTCAAAGAAGGGATCAGACAGAACCTTTTCGAAAAACATAAAAATGATTGCGTCAAATTTACAATTATTGTAAAATAAGAAATAAAATGAAAATTGATCATAAAAAAGGGGAGGAAAAATGATTACATATCGGGGGCTGCAAAAGGAATTGGAGGAGCAGAGGCGGATGTGGGCGGCGTGTCAAGCGATTTTAAAGACACTTCCGGAAGAAAATTTAATCTGCAAGCGTCAGGGAGACAATTAGAGCAAAACATACACAGCCTGGAAAAGTGCTCGGGGCATTACCAAGAGATGAATCTCTTGCGCCTGGAAGAGCGCTTGCCGCCGGGCATCCGAGCAGATGGATTTGATTTTTTGCTTTACGATAGGAAGATGCCGGGGTTATCGTTGTTTCGGGAACAATACC
>CABUQL010000288.1 GCA_902493665.1 uncultured Eubacteriales bacterium | reverse complement strand
CACCGGCGTTGAAGGATATGTGGAATCTGCCGCGTCGGGACTTATGGCTGGCATAAATCTTGCAAGAATTTTAAACGGAAAATCACCCGCCGACTTTCCGAAAACAACGGCATTGGGTGGTTTATCGCACTACATAAGCGACGAAAGCATTAAAGATTTTCAGCCTATGAACGTAAACTTCGGAATTATCGAGCCTCTCGGCCAGAAAATACGGGGAAAAAAAGAAAAAAATGCAAAAATCGCCGAGCGTGCTCTTTGCGAAATTGAAAAAATCAAATCGGAAATTTTGAGGTGAACATATGAAAACCGTTGACATATATACAGACGGTGCGTGCAGTGGAAATCCCGGAAAAGGCGGTTACGGAGTTATCCTCTCCTACAACGGCAAAACAAAGGAAATAAGCGAAGGTTTTTTGACCACTACAAACAACAGAATGGAAATTACGGCAGCGGTTGTTGCGCTTGAAGCCTTAAAAGAGCCGTGCAAGGTAAATCTTACAAGCGACTCAAAATATCTTGTGGATTCGGTAAATCAAGGCTGGCTTAAAAAATGGAACTCAAACGGCTGGATGCGCACAAAAAACGAAAAAGCAAAAAACACCGACCTTTTTAAGCGTCTTTTAAAACAGCTTGAAATCCACGATGTGACGTTCATCTGGGTTAAGGGTCATGCCGGACATCCCATGAACGAGCGGTGCGATTATCTTGCAACGTCCGCAATAAAGGGTAAGCACCTTTCCGTTGACAAGGGTTTTGAATAATCAGGCAATTATTTGGAAATTATTTATATATTGACCCACAAAAATTAAATTTTTGCAATTGGTACATAATTGGCAATTTTTTCGAGTTAACCAAGACTAATTTTGTTATAAATTTAACGAAATAATTGTTGATTATTGCAGAATTTAGTGGTATAATACTGTCGAAGGAGTTGACACTAATGAATAAAACAAAGTATTATTTCGATAATGCAGCAACAACACCTGTCAGAAAAGAAGTTCTTGACAAAATGCTTCCGTTTTTCTCGGAAAACTACGGCAACCCGTCTTCCGTTTACGAAATCGGCGCACGAAGCAAGACTTATATAAATGAAGCAAGAAAGAAAGTTGCAGATGCTATCGGCTGCGATCCGAAGGAATTATTCTTTACATCTTGCGGTTCAGAGGCCGACAACTGGGCAATTAAAGGCGCAGCTTTTGCAAACAGAAAAAAAGGTAATCACATTATAACATCGGCAATTGAACACCATGCGGTTTTACACACCTTGCAGTATCTTGAAAAACAGGGGTTTGAGGTTACTTATCTTCCCGTCAATGAATTTGGTGAAATTTCACTTGACGATTTAAAAAATGCCATAAAAGACACAACAATTCTTATTACGGTTATGTTTGCAAACAACGAAATCGGAACTATCGAGCCGATTGAAGAAATTGCAAAAATCGCAAAAGAACACGGCATTTTGTTCCATACAGACGCCGTTCAAGCAATCGGAGCAGTTGAAATCGACGTTAAAAAAATGGGCATCGATATGCTTTCAATGTCGGGTCATAAATTCAACGGTCCTAAAGGCGTCGGCGCTCTTTATGTAAGACGCGGCGTTAAAATTGATAATTTCGTTCACGGCGGCGGACAGGAAAACGGCAGACGTGCCGGAACGGAAAACACACCGGGAATTATAGGTCTTGCAGAAGCCATTGAAATTGCAACGAAAAACATTCCCGAAAAAGCAAAGAAAATCAGCGAGCTTCGTGATTACGCAATAGCGGAAATCGAAAAACGCATCCCCTACTGTCGTTTAAACGGTCACAGAACAAAACGTCTTTGCGGTAATATAAACTTTTCATTTGAGTTTATAGAAGGCGAATCGCTTCTTCTTATGCTGGATATCAAAGGAGTTGCGGCGTCATCGGGCTCAGCCTGCACATCGGGTTCGCTTGATCCCTCGCACGTTCTTTTGGGAATCGGACTTAAACATGAAATCGCTCACGGTTCATTAAGAATCAGCCTCGGATATCAGAATACAAAAGAAGAAATTGACTATCTTCTTGATATTTTGCCGTCAATAGTTCAAAGGCTCCGCGATATGTCACCGCTTTATGACAAAACAAAAAGCAGAGTAAAATAAAAAAGGAGGAAGTTTTATGTATAGCGAAAAAGTTATGGATCACTTTACAAATCCGAGAAATGTCGGAGAAGTTGAAGATGCAAACGCAGTTGGACAGGTTGGTAATGCCAAATGCGGAGATATAATGAAAATTTCAATGAAAATTGAAGACAACATCATTAAAGATGTTAAATTTAAAACATTCGGCTGCGGCGCTGCCGTTGCAACAAGCAGTATGGCAACAGAGCTTGTTAAAGGCAAAAGCGTTGACGATGC
>CABUQL010000287.1 GCA_902493665.1 uncultured Eubacteriales bacterium | reverse complement strand
ATAAAGTCTTCTCTTTCGTCATATATATCTTTCCGCAGACTCCTTGAAAGCGGAACTTTAAACGAGACTGATGTCGAAAAAATAATCAAAGTTTCAACTTACATGGAAAGACGTCCGCGTTTTAAAGCATGGCTCGAAGGCGAATATCCGAATTTGTCCGATAATGACGTAAAATATATTACTTCACTGAAATTCAAGGACTTCGGACGTCTTTCGGAAAAATTCTTATGTGCTATACTCGGAAGCCGTAAAAATAATGAAAAGGAAGATAACGGAGAGGCATCCAGCATTATCGACGCGCTCTGGAGCACGGACAAAAATCTTATGGAGCTTCTTTCGGACGACTACACATATTCGGATGCAATAAAGAGATATTCCGACAACTACTATATGGCAAACGGAGCAAAGTCTCTTGACGAAAGAATGGACGATATGTATTTGTCGAATGCCGTGAGACGTCCGATATACCGTGTGCTCGACATTGTCTCCGATGTGGTCAAAGCCGAAGGAAAAGCGCCGGATAAGATTTTCGTTGAAATGGCTCGCGGAGCAAAACCCGATGAAAAAGGTCAGAGAAAAACGTCCAGATATGATACGCTCAAGGATTTATATAAAAATATAGACACAGACGACGTCCGCAGGCTTGAACAAGAGCTTGAAAAGATGGGAGACGAAGCAAACAGCAAGCTGCAAAGCGAAAGACTTTTCCTTTATTACTTACAGCGCGGAAGATGTATGTACTCCGGCGAAGAAATCGATTTGAATAATCTTATGGGTAAACGTTATGACATAGATCACATATATCCGCGGTCAAAGGTTAAAGACGACAGCTTATTCAATAATAAGGTTCTTGTAAAATCCAAAATTAACGGCTCTAAAGATAATAACTACCCGCTTCCTGAAAACATACGTGAGAACATGAGCGGAATGTGGAAAAAGCTGCTTGACTGCAAGCTAATCACAGAGGAAAAATACCGCCGACTCACAAGAAAAACAGGGTTCACCGATGACGAAGCGTGGGGATTCATTAACCAACAGATGGTTGAGACAAGGCAGTCCACAAAAGCCGTCGCAACTCTGCTTAAGGAATACTATCCCGACACTGAAATTGTATACGTCAAAGCAGGTCTTGTGTCAGAATTCAGGCATGAAAAGAAACTCTGGAAAGCGATTCTGCCGGAAGAAGAAAGATATCTTGACGACTCGCAAATTGAACCTTGGAAAACCGAGCTTTGGAAATCGCGCACCGTAAACGACCTTCACCATGCAAAAGACGCGTACCTGAACATTGTCGCCGGAAACGTATATCATGAAAAATGCACCAAACCGTGGTATCTTTCAAACAAGGACAACTACAGCATAAATCTCATATCTCTTTACAGTCTTACTCCGTATATGGTAGGCGGAAGAAAAATCTGGGACGGTGTAAATTCGCTTGAAACCGTATGGAAAACCGTACACAAAAACGCGGTGCATTATACGATATATCCGTTTAGCAGAAAAGGCGGTCTTTTCGATCAGAATCCGCTGAAGAAAAATGCTGATTTAACTCCGCTGAAGAATAACGGTGAAATATATCTTGACCCTAAAAAATACGGCGGATATAATAAACCGACTGCCACATTCTTTGTTTTGGTAAAATATTATTTCGGTAAAAAGTCGGATGTCATGCTGATGCCGGTTGAATTGTCTGTTGCCGAAAAATACATGTCAGATTTGAACTTCCGGCTCAGCTATTCACAAAAACAACTCGGAAAAATTCTTAATAAAGACAAGAAAGCTGATAAAAAATTAAAAATCTCACGAGTTGAGTTTCCACTTGGCAACAGAATAATTAAAATTAATACTATGATAGAACTCGACGGATATCGTATGTGCATCACCGCTAACTCAAGTGGAGGTGCTGAAATAAAAGTATCATCAATGACGCCGCTTTGCCTTGCACCAGAATGGGAATTCTACATAAAGAAGCTTGAAACATTTGACGAGAAGAAAAATAATAATCCCAATATGATTTATATGGAAAAGTACGATGTTGTATCTCCTGAAAAGAATGTCGAACTGTATGACATTTTAATAGACAAACTTTCGAATACTGTTTTCAAAAAACGTCCCGTAAATCCTTGCGATGATCTTGCTGACGGAAAAGCCAAATTTGCAGCGCAAGATGTGTTCAAGCAAACTAAATGCCTGCTTCAGATAGTCGGAATATTCGGAAGAATAAACAACGGATTCGACCTTAGAGCGGTAGGCGGAGGGCAGTACGCGGCAAAATCACGCCGAAGCACAAATCTTTCCAACTGGAAGAAATACTACAGCGACGTCCGTATCATTGACACAACCGCGTCGGGACTGTTTGAACACCGCTCCTGCCACCTGCTTGAC
>CABUQL010000286.1 GCA_902493665.1 uncultured Eubacteriales bacterium | reverse complement strand
TTACTCTGTAGTATTCGGCGTTTCTATTTTGGAATTTAAGCGATGCTGTTCCGCCGTTTGTGTGGTTAATGCTTGAATCTATTACAAGACTGTTTTTGTTTGCTCCGCCGCCTACTCTGAAATCTTTATCGGACCATATTTGTTCCAAAGTATCTTCATACAAAAATTCTTTTTGATTTTCAAAGTTCATAGCTTTTTGCGGTCTTGTGTTTACACCTTCGGGCACAAGCGCGATGGTAGCATATTTTTTGCCTGTTCCTACCGTATTTTTCGAAATCATTTTTACATAATCTGTAACATCAACTTCACAAGAAGTATTTGCACCATTCGCCGTAACATACCCTATCGGCGCACCGCCGTAAGCATAATCCTTTAATATGGAATTTGTGGTTTTGTCAATACCAACCGCATTATGGAAAGTAAGCCCTGCTCCCGTCCATCTGTGATCGCTTCCGCCGTACGCATCTTCGTCTCTGTTTGCATTTTTGGCATCAATTCCGTAAACAGCAATTTTTTGATTTGCTGCGCTTACCGTATTAAACTTAAGTTTTGCACTATCCGTTACATTGTCGGGTATTTCAAATTTTAAATACGAAATGTTTTTATACGACTTTTCAACATCAGCCTTTACTGAAGTTGTAAGATTTGTGCTGCCTGCTTTGTCACTGTCTGCACCGCCGTTTACGCTGAGCGAAATCGAAGGTGAAAGCCAATTATCGGCAAGTGTGTTTAAAATAATCATTGCCTGTTTTTTAGATGCATTTTCTTTTGAATCAAACGACGTTTCTCCCGTTTTTTCCGAAACAAGCGATACACTGACATCATCTATGTAGAAATATCTTGATGAGGCTCCCGAATTTGTCTGGAACGTTAAAAGACCGATTTGCTGATTAATCATTGTATCATCGACAGTCACATAAAACTCTGCTTTTGTCCAGCTGTCAGGATTTAACTCAACCGTAACACCTTTTTCCGCTTCCTTATAGAATGATGCACCGAAATTTGAAGCAGGTCCAGTATAATCGTAATTGCCGCTTCCGCTGTTTGCACTCATAAATCCTGCCGTCAAAGACCCTTCATGATTTGCTTTTGCCTTAAAACTTACTTTATAAAGCTTTCCTTTATCTTCGCTTGTAAGAGCGCTTGTTTTTAATGCGTTAAAAAGCTTGAATCTGTCATAACCGTGTTTTCCTGTTATTCTTACTGATTTTGAGCCGCCGACACTTGCATTTTCGTCAGAAACAATTGTTATTTCACCCGGTGCACCGCCTGCGCAGTAGTTGCCCGTTTCCGAGTAAACTTTGTTTTCATTTGAATCGTCTTTTGTTAATGTCATATTTTCAAAATCGTATGACATAATCTGTGCAAGCTTTGTGGATTTTGGTTCTATAACAAGCGTAAATTTATCGCCCGTAACTTTATTAATAATGCTTGAAATATCAAGCTGACAATTACCTGAATCGGTTAGCGCACCAGAAACAACAAGGTTTGTTTCATCATACGACGGAGCATTGTTTTTTGTAAGAGATGCCTCGTCAACCGCGTAATTATCCAATAGATATGCATTTTGGAATATAAAGCGATGCGGTCGAAGCAGTTTTAACAAATGCGGTTTCAAAGGTCAAAAATGCCGTTTTTTCCGCCCCTTCATTCGAATCGATGATAACTTTACTTTCAGCGCCGAAGTTTGCGTCGGGCTGAGAAGCAGATATATATGTGTCGGCTATGTTTTCAATCGATTCATTTCCGATAACCTTAAACTGTTTTGTGTATGTTTTTTCAACAAAATTTCCTTCAGCATTTTTGCAGCCGGTTGTAACTTCGATTTTATAAATCTGCCCTGCGGTAAGCGGATCGTGCACAAAATCAAACATAGAATCGCCTTCGGAAACGTTCCATGTACCGTTTACTGCACTGCCTGTTGCTGCATTTGTAACTTTAATTCCGTTTTTAACGGATTGAACATCCATTTTGTCAACAAATTTTACGGATATATCCTCAAAAGGAGAAGCATTTTTAATATTATTGTTCGGCGTTACATACATAACCTCGGGATTATACTGACCCGGTTTTAAGTATCTGTCGAAAAACTTCATAAACATATCGTAACGCTCGTACTCAAGCTTATTGTCATAACCGTTAGGATATTCGTGGCCTTTGTCTTCCATACCCATTGCCATGTAATGAAGCGAACCCAAACTCTTGTAATGGTCAACCATCTGATACCAATAGCTCCAGCAGCCGTAAGGGTCGTTTTTGCCGCACGATATAAGAGTCGGTCTGTTGTCGGCTTTAACACTTTTTTTGTAATTCTGTGCACCGCCGCCTGCGGCAATGTATACAACGTTTACTTCACTGCTGATTTTACTTCCGTCGTCATATGTCAAAAACGGCT
>CABUQL010000285.1 GCA_902493665.1 uncultured Eubacteriales bacterium | reverse complement strand
GCTGGGGCGCACTCGGCGTTATATGGGGTTGTCCTGCTGCAACTGTTTATATAAGACAGTCGAGATACACAAAAGAATTTGTCGATAAAAATGACACGTTCACTATTTCGTTTTACGATAAGAAATACCGTGACGCATTAAATATCTGCGGAACCGTTTCCGGAAGGGATTGCGACAAAATATCGAAGGCAAATCTTACGCCGTATTTTACGGACGGTAGCGTTGCGTTCGAGGAAGCCGAAATGATAATGGTCTGCAAAAAGATTTACGAAGATTTTATGCCAAAAGAAAATTTTATAGATAAAGATGCCGACGGAAAATGGTATTCAAACAAGGATTATCACACAATGTATATAGGAAAAATTGAAAAGGTGCTTATAAAATGTTAAAAGTACAGTTAAAAAAGCAGAGAAATGCCGTACTTTAAATTTTATAATGCGAAAGGAGTGCTGTCTTTTTGACGGCACTCTTTGGTTTATATTGACAACAAATTTGCAATTTTCTATTGTAATAAAGCGGATTTTGTGATATAATTTATAAAATTGTTGTTTTGTGCCGGCAAAATTCTCTTATCGCTCATTGTTTGGCAGATAAGGAAAGTTTATAATTGCCTGTGCCGGCAAAATATCAGAATGGAGATTTTTATGATAAAGAGTATGACAGGGTACGGTCAGGGAATAGTTAACTTTGACGATTACAGAATCAACGTTGAACTTAAAACCGTAAATAACAGATATCTCGATACAAATATAAGAGTTTATAAACAGTATCTTTTTTTGGAAGAAGTTATCCGTGAAGTTGCTGCAAAAAAGATAAGCCGCGGCAAGCTTGACGTTTCGATACAGTTTGAAAACATCAAAACCGACGACAGAGTTGTCACAGTAAACGAAAGCGTCGCAAAAGGATATTATGACGCCATGAACAAAATGTCGGAAATCTTCGGTATTAAAAACGACATTTCAGTTTCAGTGCTCTCGTCTTTTTCGGACGTATTTACCGTTGAAAAGAAAGAGCAGGACAAAGAAAAAATAACAAGCGACGTTATAAAAGTGCTTGAAGAGGCGTTTTTAAATCTAACAAAATCGAGGAGCGCAGAAGGCGAAAGACTTTGCACATTTTTTAATGAAGAACTTGATTTAATGTCGTCAATTGTGGATAAAATAGAAAAGAGATCTCCTGTAACGGTTGAAGAATACCGCAGTAGAGTCAAAGAGAAAGTCGAAGAATTTCTGGAGGGAACAAACGTTGACGAAACAAGACTTTTAACCGAGGTCTGCATTTATTCGGATAAAGTGAACATAACTGAAGAAATCACAAGATTTAAAAGCCATCTTGCAGAATTTAAAAAACTTTTAAATGAAGATGTACCTATCGGCAGAAAGCTTGATTTTATCATTCAGGAACTTAACAGAGAAACAAATACGATGGGTTCTAAATGCAACGACTACGAAATAAGCAAAAACGTTGTTGAGCTTAAATCGGAAATCGAAAAGATAAGAGAACAGGTTCAGAATATCGAATAGAGAAGGGCGGAGATTGATTTGAAGCTTATTAACATAGGATTCGGAAATATTGTGTCAGCAGGCAGAATTGTTGCAATAGTAAGCCCCGAGGCTGCGCCGATTAAAAGAATTATACAGGGCGCCCGTGACAAAGGAATGCTCATTGACGCAACATCGGGAAGAAGAACGCGCGCCGTTATTATAATGGACAGCGACCATGTGGTTTTGTCGGCAGTTCAGCCGGAAACAGTTGCGGGAAGGCTTTCAAAAGACGATTCTGCAATGGGAGATGATTTTATTGAGTAGAAAAGGCTCGCTTATAGTTTTTTCGGGACCTTCGGGTTCGGGAAAAGGAACGGTGCTTTCAAAGTTCTTTGAAAAGTATGCCGACGAAAACGTTTTTCTGTCAGTTTCGGCAACAACGAGAAATCCCAGACCGACAGACGAAGAAGGCGTTACTTATTATTTTAAAAGCGTTGAAGAGTTTGAAAAAATGATTGAAAACAACGAGTTTTTAGAATATGCAAACTTTTGCACAAATTATTACGGAACGCCGAAAAAAGCAGTCTATGACAGGCTCGAAAACGGAATTGACGTAATACTTGAAATAGAGATTCAGGGCGCATTAAAAGTTATGGAAACGTGTCCCGAAGCAATTTTTGTGTTTAACAGTCCGCCGTCTATGGCAGAGCTCGAAAAAAGGCTTGTCGGACGAAACACGGAAACGGAAGATGTTATTAAAAAGCGGATAGAAACCGCAAAGTGGGAAATGACAAACATTAAAAAGTATAACTACATAATCGTCAATGACGATGTTGACACTGCGGCTGTATCGCTTAAAAAAGTTATCGATGCGCAAAGACACAGTGTTAAAAACAATGAAGATTTTATAAC
>CABUQL010000284.1 GCA_902493665.1 uncultured Eubacteriales bacterium | reverse complement strand
CGCATACGCATTTTTTAAGTACTTCGTCGGGCGCACCTTTTGTAAACTGAAAAATCCTGCCGTTTTTGTTTTGACAGACAACGGACATCATTTTTCTCATTGAATCAAACGGCGCTTCGCCGATTCTTTTATATTCCTTTTTCAAATCGTTTTTGTTAAGATTCATATGCGCCGCAAAGTTAACAAGCGCACATTCGGTCGGCTCTCCGACGGCGCCTTTACCGTCTTCAAGCTCCGCATCTGACGACAGTGCGCAAACAAGTGCAAGAAGATTATCGTCGCACGGGGAGTCCTTTGTGCATGACGTTTCGACAACCGTCATTTTGTTTTGCGTAAGCGTTCCTGTTTTGTCGGAACAAATAACCTGTGCGCATCCGAGTGTTTCAACTGCCGTAAGCTTTCTTATAACGGCGCTTTTTTTCGACATATTTGTTACGCCGATTGACAAAACAATCGTAACAACCGCCGCAAGACCTTCGGGAATTGCCGCAACCGCAAGACTTACCGCAACCATAAATGTGTCGAGTATGCCTTCGCCCGAAATGTTTGGGTATGCTCTTATAATGTCAACCGCAAAAATCACGGCGCAGATTGCAATAACAAGGACACTTAGGATTTTGCTGAGCTGATTAAGCTTTTTCTGGAGCGGAGTTTCGCCGTCTTTTGCGCTTGAAATTGCGTCGGCGATTTTACCCATTTGGGTGTTCATTCCCGTTTGCGTAACAACCGCAAGACCTCTTCCGTAAACAACGCTGCTGCCCATATAAACCATGTTTTTGCGGTCGCCCAAAGGAATTTCGCTGTCAGACTCAAGCGTTTCGCTCATTTTTGTAACGGGAACGCTTTCGCCCGTAAGCGCCGATTCTTCAACTTTAAAGCTTGCACATTCAATAATCCTCGCATCAGCACCGACGGCGTCGCCCGCCTCCAAAACCATAATATCTCCGATTGCAAGATCCTCGCTTTTTACGGTTAAATGCTTTGAATTTCTTATAACCTTAGTTGTTGCAGCGCTGATTTTTGCAAGTGCGGCAATTGCTTTTTCGGCTTTGCTTTCCTGAAAAACTCCCAAAACAGCATTGATTATTACAACTGACAAAATTATAATAACATCTGCAAACGATTCGCCCGAATATGCTGCGGTTACTGCCGAAATTGCGGCCGCAACGATAAGAATTATTATCATGGGGTCGGCAAGCTGCATCATAAATCTTTTAAAAACAGAGTCTTTTTTGCCCTCGGCAAGCTTGTTTTTTCCGTTTTTTTCAATTCTTTCTGCGGCTTCTTCGTCTGTAAGACCGCTTATTTTTGACCCGGTATCTTTTAATACTTCGTCAACACTTTTTAAGTATGCATCCATAAGCCAAATTCTCCTTTTTGGTTTGGCATCAGAGAGTCAAACCCAATATGGTTTATAAAAGCAAATTTTCATAATACATCGTCAAAATGCTCATAAATCCACATAGGATCAGCTCCGCAGTGCCTTTGCACATTTATATATTTTGAAATTTTTACATAATTTATTCCCTGACAAAAAAGACCTATCCGCATTAATTTGCAGATAAGTCTCATCGTTTCAAACAGTGCCGGGAAATTACTTCCGTAGTGACGGCATATATTACGCACTTTTTGTCAGTGCGCCGATTACTCCCTTATTTGTAATAAGTAATATATCACAATTAAATAAAAATGTCAATAATATTTTGTATGACAAAAAATGTTTTTTTATGAAAGTTAAGTTATATTTATATTATTCAATTATCTTAAAAATTATTTAATTACTTTGTAAAAATTCTTCTTGCACCGAAATAACATTCGTCGTAATATCCGCCCGACATTGATGTAATTTCAACATTTCTTCCCGTCTGCGGAGCGTGTATAAACTCGCCAACGCCAACGTATATGCCGACGTGGTTTATGTAAGATTTATCTCTCGAAAACAAGATAATATCGCCGACTTCAAGTTCGCTTCTGTCAACAATAACTCCGTTTTGCGACTGCTGATGAGCAGTTCTGTAAAGGTCTACTCCGAAGTTTTTATAAACGTAATAAACAAGACCCGAACAGTCAAAGCCGAGCGGTGATGTTCCGCCGTAAACGTAAGGAACACCTATAAATGTTTTTGCAAAATCAACAACGGCCTGTCCTTTAACCCTGTTTACACCTGCGCGTGAAGGGAGACTTTGCGTCTGCACGCCGTTTAAAGGTGTAAGCGATATGTATTCGCCTTTAACAAAAGCCGCCATACCGTTAAAATCTATTTTGTACCAATCGCCGTCGGTTCCTATAATTTTAACCTTTGAACCGCAGGGAAGCTGTCCCAAAACTATGCTGTAGTCGGCAACTATGCCCTGACTTCTTACGTTTAATACATCTGCCGTAACATAACCTGTTGTGTTTT
>CABUQL010000283.1 GCA_902493665.1 uncultured Eubacteriales bacterium | reverse complement strand
ACCGGCAATTACAAGCGGTGCGGTTATTCTTCCCGAAAAATGCCCTCCGCCTCTTACATCGTTAAATCCGCCAAACTTTATGTTTGCGCCGTAATCGGAATGAGAAGGGCGCATAACGCTTTCAAGACCGCTATAGTGATTGCTTTTCGTGTCTTCGTTTCTTATAATAAAGCCTATGGGCGAGCCTGTTGTTACACCGTCTTTTATTCCGCTTAAAATTTCATAAGAATCGCTTTCGTTTCTCGGCGTTGAATAAACCGCTCTGTGATTTCTTCTTTTTAAAAACATATCGACTTTTTCAAAATCAATTTTCACACCGGGTCCCATGCCGTCAAGCACGCCGCCGATTGCCGCGCCGTGCGATTCGCCGAAAATTGAAAATTTTATATTCTGACCAAAAGTATTCATTTTAAAAAATTCCTTCCGTTTAGTAAAAAGTCCAGAAAAACAAGCATTTTAACAAAATATTATGGGAAATTTGCCTCTGCTAAGCATATTGGTTTTCGGCTTCCGCTGCTTTTGTGTCCTTATCCTTAACATTTTTCCGTTTTGATAATTCCGTCAAAATCGTGATAAAATGCCGGGTATGATTTTTCAACGCACATCGGCGTTAAAAGCGTTATTTTTTCATCGCACATAACAGACATAACCGCTGCCATCATTGCTATTCTGTGGTCGTTAAATGTGTCAACCGTATTCCCGGCCGCTTTTTTTGCGCCGGTTATAACGATTTTTTCGTCATCGCACTGTGTGCTTATCCCCAAATCGGTAAGCGTTTTTACAATTGCCGCTGCCCTGTCGCTCTCTTTTACACGAAGCCTTTGTATGCCCGTTATTACGGTTTTGTCCTCCGCAAAAGCGCATACCGCCGAAAGAACAGGCGCAATGTCGGGGCAATTAGATATATCAAAAGTTTTTCCCGAAACGAGATTTGACTTCTCACATTCAATATAATTTTTGCAAATTTTAATCTTTCCGCCGAGGCTTTGCATAAAATCAATAAATTTTTTATCGCCCTGAACGGAATTTCTCAAAAGATTGTTAATTTTAATCTTTCCGCCCAGAAGAGCCGCACCGATAAATGCGCATCCGTTGGAATAATCGCCCTCAACGTACGAGTCTTTTGCAGTGTACCTTCCTTCTATTTCAAAAGATTTGTAATCGTTGTTTTTTACATTTATACCGTAAAACCTTAAAACATCAAGCGTAATATCTACATAAGGCCGCGAGGTAAGTGTTTTTCTGATTTTTAACACCTTTTTTCCTTCGGAAACCGACAGTGCAAAAAGCATACCCGTTATATACTGCGAGCTTACATTGCCGTCAATTTCGTACTTATCAAGGTTCATTTTTCCGAAAATTTTAATATATTCGCCCTTTTTATATTCATATCCGATTTTTTCTCTGTCAAACAAATCGGTATATGCGTCAAGCGGGCGCATCATAAGCGATTTTCTGCCGTAAATTTTTGCTTTTATTCCGAGAGCGGCAACAATGGGAATAATAAATCTTAAAGTTGACGCCGACTCTATGCAGTCAATTTCAATGTTATCGTTGATTTTGTCAAATTCAATTTCAACACTGTTATCATATCTTTTAACCAAAGCGCCCATTTTTTCAATTGCACCAAGCGTTGCAATTGTGTCTTTGGAATATATTATATTTGAAACCTTTGCCTTTTTGCCCGATAAAAACGCACCTATTATATATCTGTGGGAAAACGATTTTGACGGCGGAGCAAAAACTTCTTTATTAAAATTTTTCTGCCCTTTTATTTTCAGCATTTCCATAAGAAATTTTCCTTTTTTGAAAGTTTATACACATCGCACTTTCCGATTTGTTTTAATATAATGTAATTTATAAAATCCGTTTCCGACTTTTTATCATGATAAAGGATTTTTTCGCCCTCGTCTTTCGGAATTTCAATGTTTTCAAAATGAAGATTATATTTTTTAAAAACGTCCTCCAGAGCTTTTGACGTACCTTTTTTTGTAAGGTTCATTTTTTCGCTGATTTTTGTTATTCTCTCCATTCCGATTGCAATAGCCTGACCGTGATTGAATTTTTCGAGGTTATAATAGCTTTCGACAATATGTCCGTAAGTATGTCCGAAATTAAGTATCATACGCAGTCCCGTGTCAAATTCGTCTTTGTTTACAACATCACGTTTTATTTCAAGACAGCGGTGTATTACTTTTTCGATGTTTTCCTTTGCGTCGTTTTCATACAGAAAATCAAAAAAATCTTTGTCGTAAATCGCACCGTATTTTATAACCTCTGCCATACCGCATGCAAATTCCTGATCGGGGAGGGTTTTCAGCGTACTCGTGTCGATTATAACCGCAACGGGGGGATAAAAGCTTCCGACTAAGTTTTTGCCGCCTTTTGTGTTTACCGCAACCTTTCCTCC
>CABUQL010000282.1 GCA_902493665.1 uncultured Eubacteriales bacterium | reverse complement strand
CGAAGTTGTAAGTTCACAGAACTTCCCTGCAAACAATGCAGACTTTAACGCACTTTTGCAGAACATCAAAAATTCGGGAGCACAGGTTGTATTTGCACCTTCTTCAATCACAATTGCTCCTGTAATGCTTCAGCAGGCAAAATCACTCGGACTCGAAGCAATCTTTATGGGTGCCGACACTTGGGACAACGCAGACATGGTTAAAGCTGCAGGCGATGCTTCGGAAGGTCTTGTTGCTTCAACATTCTTTAATGATGAAGACGAAAGCGTTGCAGATTTTGTAAGCGGATTTAAAGCATATTCAAAAACAGATTCTATAAACGTTGTTACGGCTCTCGGATATGATGCATATATGACTGCTTACGAAGCAATCAAAGCTGCAGGCTCAACAAAGGGCGAAGATATTAAAGAAGCTTTGAAAAATGTTACATACCAGGGTGTAACAGGTGAAATTAAATTTGACGAAAACGGCGACGTATCAAAAGACAGCGCAGTTATAAAGAGCGTTCAGAACGGAAAACTCACATATCTTGCAACTGTTAAAGTTGACGACGTTAAATAATTGAAGTATATTACAATGATGTGATGTCCCAAATTAAAACGGACTCCGCTTAATTTTTCGGCAACGGTGCCGGATATATCGAATGTAGTGCAGAAACATTTTGTTTTTTCACATTATCTTTGAGGATTGGGCAGGATTTATTTCCTGCCTTTTTCTGTCATTTTGTTTGGAGGAATATGCCAATGGATATAACAACATTTTTGCAAAACTGTGTTACAAGTATATCGATAGGCAGCGCTTATGCATTGATAGCCATTGGCTATACGATGGTTTACGGAATACTGAGACTTATAAACTTTGCTCACGGCGACATATTTATGATGGCGGGATATTTTATGATATTTGCCATTTCAAACTTTTTAATGCCGTGGTATATAGCAATTGTTGTGGTAATAATTGCCACGGTAATTCTTGGTGTTGTAATAGAAAAGCTTGCTTACAAGCCGCTCAGAAGCGCTCCGAGAATGTCGATAATGATTTCGGCAATCGGCGTTTCGTTTTTGCTTGAAAATCTTGCAACATATCTTTTCACAGGACTTCCGAAGCAATTTCCGCAGATATCTTTTCTTGCCAAAAAGATTTCAGTCGGCGGCATTTCAACACAGGTTGTAACGCTTTTAACACCTGTTGTAACGCTTCTTCTTCTGGCGGTTTTGCTTGTCCTTGTAAATCATACTAAAATCGGTATGGCAATGCGTGCGGTTTCAAAGGATATGGAAACGGCACAGGTTATGGGAATAAAAATCAACAATGTAATAAGCTTTACATTTGTTGTCGGCTCGGCACTTGCGGCAGTCGGTGCAATACTTTATTTTACACCGCGTCCGATGGTTTATCCGTACAGCGGAATGATGCCGGGTCTTAAATGCTTTGTTGCGGCGGTTCTCGGCGGAATAGGAAGTATCCCCGGCGCCGTAATCGGAGGCTTTATAATAGGTATATGCGAAACGTTTTTAGTTGCGCTTTTCCCGACGCTTACAGGATACAGCGACGCATTTACGTTTGCACTTCTTATAATAATGCTTCTTGTAAGACCTACAGGTATTTTGGGCGAAAAAACGATAGATAAGGTGTGATGATTATGAAATTGAAAAAATCTACTAAAGCAATTCTCACAGTTATTTTGATTTCGGTTGTTGCAGTTGTCCTTTTTTTGCTCGATAACGGTACAATCGGAAACAATCATACAAAACAGATAGTGATGCTTTCCGCAATTTATGCGGTAATAGGCGTGTCTATGAACCTTGTAAACGGATTTACGGGTATATTCTCGCTCGGACAGGCGGGATTTATGGCAATCGGCGCTTATGTTGTGGGTGTTTTCACAATAGACCCTGCAGTAAGAAGTTCTCTTTATTATGTAACGCCGATAAGCGATTCGATAGTTAACGTTTATATTCCGTTTTGGGCGGCTCTTTTAATAGGCGGTGTGATAGCGGTAATTTTTGCCGCATTAATCGGCGCTCCCGTATTAAAGCTTAAGAGCGACTATCTTGCAATTGCAACGCTTGGTTTTTCCGAAATAATAAGAGTATTCTTTTCGGGAAAGCATATGGAACCTTTTACAAACGGTTCTATGGGACTTAAAGCAATTCCGAAATTTTCAACAATATTTACGCCGATTTTAATTTCGGCGGTTTGCATCGGCATAATGGTGCTTTTAATAAATTCAACCTATGGCCGTGCATTTAAAGCAATAAGAGAAGATGAAGTTGCGGCAGAGGCAATGGGAATTAATCTCTTTAAGCACAAGCAGCTTTCATTTGTTACAAGTGCATTTTTTGCGGCAGTCGGCGGAGGACTTTTGGCGGCTTGTCTCGGAACGGTTGACCCTAACCAGTTTAAAATCACAATTACTTACGAACTTCT
>CABUQL010000281.1 GCA_902493665.1 uncultured Eubacteriales bacterium | reverse complement strand
GGAAATAAAACCGTCAGACTTATATCCCAGATTTACGCTTACACCGTTAGGTTCTACTCTCATAACAGTTCCTTTAACGATGTCCCCGGTTTTAAGAGTCACCAAAGCCTGTGCTTTTTCATGTGCCTCCAACGCTTCGGCAAAACTTAATTCACCGTCTTTAATCTTTTCTTCCATTGTACCAATAACCTCCTTAATGATCCACGGCGGTGTAGATGCACCTGCCGTGATGCCGATAATTGTATTTTTCGGCATATATAAAATCTGAGGAATATCCTCAAAATTTTCAATTTGATAAGTATCTTTGCAATTTCTTTTGCAGATACTTGCAAGCCTTTTTGTGTTTGCGCTGTGCGCTCCGCCGATAACAAACATTATATCGGCCTTTCTTGAAATTTCGTCGGCTTCTTTCTGACGCTTATGCGTCGCACTACATATTGTATCAAATATTACTGCGTTTTGGCAAGATTTTTTTAAAATTTTTTTAATTTTTTCATATATTTCGTTTTCAAATGTCGTTTGCGCAACAAGACAAACCTTGTCAAAAGCATTGTTTTCAAGCACTTTTTCAAGTTCTTTTTCGTCTTTTATTATATCTGCTTTGCTTTCGCACCAGCCGTTAATCCCTTCAACCTCCGGATGGTCCTTATCGCCTGCAATAATTATTCTATACCCGTTTTTGCTGTGTTCATTTACAATATTGTGAATTTTTTTTACAAAAGGACAAGTTAAATCGATGTATTGTCTTCCTTCAAGTTTATCAAACATTGCTTTTGGTATTCCGTGCGTTCTTACAGCAATAATTTCATCATTAGATGTGTTTTCAATACTGTCGGCAACTCTGACCCCTTTTTCACAAAGCATATCGACAACCGTTTGGTTGTGAATAATCGGCCCGAGCGTAACAATTTTTTCATCTTCTTTTTTATTTAAAAGCGTATTTACCGCACGCTCCACGCCAAAGCAAAAACCGGCGCTTTCAGATACCGTTATTTTCACACTGAGTCCTCACAATTCTATCTTTTTGACAATTCTATTATTTTATCATAAATGTTATCCGAAATTTCCAAAAGCTCATCGGAAGTAAGCTTTTTGCCTTTGTATTCAGACAAATCTATGGGTTTTCCTATGTTGATTTTAACCTTTGAAAAAGGTTTGTATGATGAGATGATTGAAAGCGGCACAACCTTGCTTCCGCATCTTGTGCCAATCATTGCGGCGCCGCTTTTTGCCTGACCTTTTTCAAGTTTTTTATTTCTTCTTCCCGACGGGAAAATACCGAGTATTTCTCCGCTGTCAAGCACCTTTATTGCCGCTTTTACTGCCGTCATATCGGCTTGTCCCCGTTTTATGGGAATCATTCCGAAACTTGAAACAATATAGCGCAGAAAAGGATTTTTAAAAAGTTCCTGTTTTCCCAAAAAATGAATTTTTCTCTTTATAAAAAGCAAAAGCATAACCGGGTCCCAGTTGCTGGAATGATTTGCACATACCATAAACGGACCTCTCAAAAAGTTTTCTTCTCCGTTTATTTCAACCCTGAAAAATATTCTGCAAAACGCTCTTGCAATAGGTTTCACAATTTTATAAAACATTTACGCTCTCCTGCAAATCTAATAATCTAAGGCTTTAAGAAATTAAAAATAAAATTTTATCAAAGGCTGCCGCATTTAACTTTGCAACGCCATGTCATTATTTACAGTCAACCCCGTTTTATGGTTTGACGTTTATTTATGAAATTTGTTCCGTAATAATTCTTTTTACGGTTTCGCAAACTTCATCAAAACTCAAATCCGACGTATCAAGCAAAACTGCGTCATCAGCTTTTTTAAGCGGCGATATTTTTCTTTCGGTGTCATTTTTATCGCGGATTAAAATTTCTTTTTCAAGCGTTTTTATATCAACGCATTCGCCTTTTTCTTTAAGCTCAAGATATCTTCTCTCCGCTCTTTTTTCTGCCGAAGCCGTAAGAAATATCTTTACATCGGCATTTGGAAGAATATTTGTTCCTATATCTCTGCCGTCCATTATGCAATTGTTTTTTTTCGCAAGTTCTTTTTGAAGATTTAAAAGTTTTTCACGCACGGCTTTGATTTTTGAAAAGTCCGACGCGGCTTTTGAAACTTCGTTTGTTCTTATTTTGTCGGTAACATCTGTTTTATCCGAAAAAACATGCTGAACGGAATCTATATATTTAATATCTATATCGGTTTTTGCCAAAACCTCTTTGATTTTTTCTTCGTCGTTTTCTTTAACATTTTCATTTAAAAGTTTTAAGGCAACCGCCCTGTACATTGCACCCGTATCTACATATATGTATCCCAAATCAAGCGCAACACGCTTTGAAACCGAGCTTTTTCCCGAACCTGCAGGTCCGTCTACGGCAACATTTGTAACCTTCATTTTTTCCTCCGTATTAATCATATGAGTCTG
>CABUQL010000280.1 GCA_902493665.1 uncultured Eubacteriales bacterium | reverse complement strand
TATTGAAGAAATTATAAACGGCAAAAATAAATAAACTTAAAACTAAAAACATACTTCATTCAAATAATAACAACCGCTTTTTGGCTGTTATAAACTAAAAAACAACAAAAAAAGAAGCAGAAATTTCTGCTTCTTTTTTTGTTGTTTAAAATCAGTCAAGTGTAATTACGATTGTGTTGTCGTTTCCTTTTCTGCACGGAACGCTTACCGTTTTTGTCTTGCCGTTTGCACTTACGGTAATATCGTAATCGCCGTAATATCCTCTTACACTGTAAGTTCCTTCGTCGTTTGTTTTTCCTTTTTCTTCTGTCCACCACTTATTGTAAACAAGGTCTACAAACTGCTCGCCCGAAGGTTTAAGCGTCCAGTCGGGATTATATATAGGTGCATTTCTCAGCCAATGCGATTTATCGTTAAATCCCCATGTAACAAATCTTGTAACGGGTTCGTAGCTGAATGCAAGTATGAGAAAATCTCTTGTAAACGATGCCTGAAGCTCTTTGTCCGTTTCGTTGTTGTCAAACTCTGTTATTGCAACTTTTTTGCCGAAAGAGCAAACCGTTTCAAACATATTTATTACGTCTTCTACATCTGTTGCACGAACATGAGATTCAAGACCGATTCCCTGGAAATCAACTCCTTCTGCAATCATATCGCGCATAAGCTGATAAAAGTTACTGTCAAAAACCCTTGCTTCGTTGTAGAACAAATCAAGTCCGGGATCTGCATATTTTCTTGCAATATCAAACCACTCTTTGTAAAGCTCAAGTCCGTAAACATCTCTTAATTTATGAACGGAAATCGCTTCGTTTAAAACGTCCCATTCGCAAAGCTGACCTGAAAAATCTGTCATTAATCTCTTAACATATTTTTCACGGACAGTATTTAACTGTTTTTTGAAAGTTTCTTTTTCCGCATCCGTCATCTTTGTAAAATCAGGCAATTCGAATTCGTCTATGGCAGGGTTTATGTTATCTGTCATAAGAACGTGTCCCCTGTAGTTTTCAACACCGATATCTTTTGCGATTTTCACAAGCGCCGCAGCTTTTTCCGGAACTGTTGCATCGGTCATATACTGTTTGGGTTTGTGATCGCTTTCGGAAACGGCAGTATTAAACACCTTTGAAAAATACTTTCTGTAAAGTATGCTGTCTGTTGCGCTTTCTCTGTTTGCATTTCCGTTAAATGCGCTTCCGAACGAAAACTCGTGCTCATACATATCAACGCTGACATCCGCATCTTTAACGGGGTTTCCGTTTGCGTCTTTTACAATAACGTTGATATCGCCTTTTCTTATTTTTTCAATTCTTGCAATTGCATCTTTTCTCCACTGTGCATCTTTGTCAAAATATGTATTGTAGAGCTTTCTTATACTGTCGGAAACGGGAAGTGTATTAACATCTACGGTGTCTTTGTAGTTGTAAATGTTATAATCACCTATCTCCACAACCTGATTGTCAAAGCCTGTTCTTATCGTAAGACGCGGCGACTGTATAACAAACGGGAAATATGCCGTATACCATTTGCCGTCGTCTTTTGTTGCAAGATCGCCTTTTAAGCATTTTGCATGAGTTCCGCCGTCCTGCTCGCATATAACCTGAACCGTACCGCATGCCGATTCGTGCTCTGAGGATATTGTTCTCATCTGTATCTGCGCAAGACACACATCGCCCGGAGTATAATCGCTTTCGCTTAAATTTCCGAGTTCAAGCTGGCAGCTGTATTCAAGAGGCGGATCGTTTTCAACCGTAATGCGCCATGCTTTTTTAAGCGGCATATCGGGAGCGTCGACAATTTCGCCTTTTCCGTATTCACCTGCCGTATATGACGCTTTTAAAAGTCTTTCCGTTGAATAAATAAGCTTTCCTTCGGGAAGGTCTTCAAAATTAAGTCTTTTTTCAACAGGATTGTCGTAATACTTAAGGTCGTAGGGGTCTTTTGTACTTGTAAGAGTGGATTTCATAACGTCACGTCTGCCGTTTTTCATAATATCCGACTCCTCTATTTTAAGATCGTCTATATACATTGTTGCGTAATTTTTTGCAAGGTTTATTCCAAGCTGCGTTGTAAGCGGATTTTCGTGAACGCAAAGCGCCTCAACATATACCCATTCGTTCGGTTTTACAGATGTATTTGTAACACCTTTTGAAGCTGCGGCATTGGGGAATCCGACATCATCGTAAACGCCGACCGTAAGAGTTGACGCCTCCTCGGCTGCAGGGTTGTCTATATAAAACGATATTTTAAAGTATTTTTTAAGATCTTTGTCCGAGAAGGAATTTATAAATTTAACTCTGTGCGAAACTGCTTTTGCATTTTCAATTTTTAATGATTTTCCGCTGCCCGATGTGTGGTCTTTTTCGGAGGAAACCGTTATATTTTTCGACTGGAAACCGCCGCCCGTTGTAAATTCTTTTCCGTATACAAATTTTGTTTCGTCATCAAAGTTT
>CABUQL010000279.1 GCA_902493665.1 uncultured Eubacteriales bacterium | reverse complement strand
AAAAAAAGTTTTTGTTAAAAAAGGCGAATGGACACAGGTTGCATTTACAGTTGACCATACTCAGCCGCTTATAACAATGGTCGGTATTGAGCAGGGAACTAAAACAAAACTTGTAAAAGATATATATATCGATAATATAAAAATCGGTATAATTAAATAAAAGTCTCATTTTTATTTGTTTTAAAAATTTTTCAAAAAATTGCCAGAATATATTCAGCATTTTAAAGCAAAATAATAAGGCAATAAGGAATTGCACTTGAGTACTTTATAAAGGAAAACTTGAAACAAATAAAAAGGAGTGGAACAAAATGGCAGGTAAAGGTTTGGTACCCGAAGCAAAAGATGCTATGAACAAATTCAAAATGGAAGCTGCTGCAGAAGTTGGTGTTAACTTAAAGCAGGGTTACAACGGTGATTTAACATCTAAACAGGCAGGAAGCATCGGCGGTCAGATGGTTAAAAAAATGATCGAACAGTATGAAAGAAGCATGTCATAATATAATCAGAATACTGATATTAAAACCCCCGAATTTTTCGGGGGTTTTAGTTTTGTCAAATAAGTTCAATTATGTGTGCGCAGATTCCGCGTTTTCCTCCGCTTTTTCTGTGTGAAAAGAACATATCGCTTCTGCACGAAGTGCAATAATTAGAAACCTCGATATTTTTAACACCCGCATTTTCAAGGAGTGTTTTATTAATAAGGGGCAAATCGAGATAATATCCACCGCATTTTTCAATTGCGCACTCGCTGTTTTCCAAAAACGGAAATTTCAAAATAAAATCATCATATAAATCCTTGCTGACCTCATAGCAGCACGATTTAATTGCCGGACATATTGCGGTCAAAATATCTTCGGGTTGGCTGCCGTAAAGCCTTCCCAGTTCTTTTATCATTTTAGGGGCAAGTTCTTTAAACGTTCCGCGCCATCCGCAGTGTGCCGCGCCGATTGCCTTGTTTTTCGGGTCTAAAAAAAGAATCGGAACACAGTCCGCCGAAAAAACAGTGAGCGCAACATTTTTTTCGTTTGTTACAAGACCGTCAAAATCCTCGTAATCCATAGGATAAATAAGTCCTTTTCCTCTGTCGTTTTGAAAAACTTCTTTTATATTTGCATTGTGAAACTGACTTGAAAAAACAAGATCCTCTTTTTGAATTTTTGTTTCTTCGCAAAACAATTCATAGTTTTTAATAACATTTTCTCTTAAATCGTCGGTTTTAAACCCTAAATTCATAGACGCAAGATAATCGGTTTTTGAAACGCCTCCGAAACGTGTGGAGGATGCGTGTTTTACAAAATCAAAATTTTTAAAAATTTCATAGGTGATATACATAAACCGCTCCTTTTTTGATTAAAAATTTACAAAAATAATTGTTATGTTAATATTATATTACTTTTATGTAAAAGTCAATGCGAAATGTTTGACATATTATTTTTGCAATGCTACAATTATCACAAAGGCAACAGGGAGGGATGCTCTATGTTTAAAAAAATCACGGGCTTAATTTTGTGTGCTTTTTTGATTTTTTCGCTTACATCGTGCACAAATAAAGAAAACAATACGCAAAACAGTACGGTTACAACAACTTCAAAAAAACAAACGGGAGATTCAAAAACGCTTGAATTTTTTAAGAGTCATTTTGATTCTCAGGAATACACAATGACTCTTAAAACAACAGATGAAGAAACGGGCAGCGACAGTGTTGTTACAATCGGAATAAAAGGCGATATTTACTATACCGACGATAATTCGGCGGGAAATCATTCAACAGTTTTTTACAAAGACGGCCAAACTACAACAATATCGCACGATAATAAAACGTATTACATAAATACCACCGACGATGAAATGTCGCAGAGCAACGAAAAATTTTCTTCTTCGGATTTTGCCGGAAAAGAGTTTTCGACAGGCACCGAAACTATAGACGGCAAAAAATACTACTGCGAGGAATTTAATGACGAATACGGAACGGCAAGGTATTGTTTTGACGGCGATGACCTTAAATATATGGTCAACGTAAACAGTGAAACAGGAAAAAATACATATATAGAAATAACCGATATTAAGCCTTCGTTTGACGAAAGCCTTCTTACAATTCCGGAAGGATACGAAGCGCTTGATTATTAAGGCACTGTTGTTAACACAAACCCTCGATTTTTTCGGGGGTTTTTAAATTTTTCACCTTATAAGGTTTACAAATTTTCTGTTTTATGATAGAATTATACTGAATTAATTTGGTTTTTGTATAAAACTTGGTTTTTGTGCAAACGGAAGATATATCCGATATACAAAAAACGATATGCTTCCATTATTAAAATGTGTCTTGTTTTTTGGGTATATGCGTGTTAAAATTTTAACAAAAAGAAGACTCTTAAAAACGGACATATTACTTTTAAAATCGGGTACTGAATTTGAACAGGGGGAATTTTAAAGTGAAAGTAACAATCTGTATAGGAAG
>CABUQL010000278.1 GCA_902493665.1 uncultured Eubacteriales bacterium | reverse complement strand
GGTTGCAATAAAAACATTTGCAAGATCACACAACATCAAAATTTATAAAGAACAACGGACAATTCGTGAATTGTCCCTACAGAACTAATAAATAGAAAACTAATAGCAATAAAATTTTTGTTATCTTTTGTCTTCTTAATTGCTAAAACCTTAACTTCACTTGCAAAACGGTAGTTTTGCACAAGCGTTTTTTGGTTACTTTTTACTTAAAAAAGTAACATACTATATAACATAGTTGTTTGAATATCCGTTTTTTTGCCTGTCAATTAAATCGCGGAGCGTGATATTGTCAAGATAATCGGTCACAACCTCGTATAACCCCTTCCATAAAGGATATGTCAGGCAATCTGCACTTCTTTCGCAGTCTGCAATACCGTTTTCAACACACGCAACAGGCGCAAGCGATCCTTCCGTAATCCTTAAAACTTCACCGACAGTGCATTTGTCGGGCGACTTTGCAAGCGTGTATCCGCCCTGATACCCGCGGTTGGCTTTTAAAATCCCCGATTTGTTGAGAATGGGAACAATCTGCTCCAGATATTTTTTTGAAATGCCCTGGCGTTCTGCTATGTCCTTAAGCGAAATATACTCGCCCTTGCCCGAATGAATTGCAAGATCTAAAAGCATTCTCAGCGCATAACGTCCTTTTGTTGAAACCTTCATTTTGCTCACCTCATTTTATATTACTATAATACCATAGATTTAATAGGTTTTCAAGCCGTTTCGCAAAATTTTGACAATAACACAATACGCTTTTTGTGTTGATTTTTCCGCATGTATACTGTATAATAAAACCATAACCGTAAAAATAAATACATTTTACAGTAATGCGAGGATGATAAAAATGAAGATGAAAAAACGAACACCCGTAAAAGAAGTTGCGCTTATATCAAAAACAGTTGCCGAAGAGGGCATTGTGCTTTTGAAAAACGATAAAAACGTGCTTCCCGTAAATGAGGGCGAAACTGTTTCGGTTTTCGGAAGAACGCAGTTTGATTACATAAAAAGCGGAACAGGATCGGGCGGCAAAGTAAATGTTAAATATCTTACAAATATAACAGATTCACTTAAAGAATATGTAAACGTAAACGCAGAGCTTGAAACGTTTTACAGAAATTGGATAGAAGAAAATCCGTTTGATATCGGTTCAGGCTGGGCATCGCAGCCGTGGTTTCAAAAAGAAGCATATGTCAGCGATGAACTGATAAAAAAAGCAGCGGAAATATCCTGCAAAGCGCTTGTCGTTATAGGAAGAACGGCGGGCGAGGATAAAGATAATTCCGCCGAAAAGGGAAGTTATTTCTTAACAGATGAAGAATGCGATTTGATTAAAAGAGTCTGTGCATCGTTTGATAAGGTGTGCGTGCTTTTAAATGTCGGAAATGTTATAGATATGACATGGGTAAAAGAACTTAACGTTCCGTCCGTTATGTATATCTGGCAGGGCGGAATGGAAGGCGGAGCCGCTTTGGCAAACGTGGTTTGCGGAAAAACATCTCCTTCGGGAAAACTTGCTGATACAATCGTGAAAGGCCTCAATAAGTGCCCCGCAATTAAAAATTTCGGCTCGATTGAAAGAAACTTTTACGCCGAGGACATTTATGTCGGCTACAGATATTATGAAACATTTGCACCGGAAGATGTTTTGTATCCGTTCGGCTACGGAATTTCGTACACTCAGTTTGATATAGAACATAAAAATACGAGAATCGATGATGAAAATATCAGCCTTGATTTTACCGTTAAAAATATTGGCAGCGCAAGCGGAAAAGAGGTTTTGCAGGTTTATTATTCAGCACCGCAGGGATATATGGGAAATCCCGCGCGCCAGCTTGTTTCATTTGAAAAAACGAAACTTTTAAATCCGGGCGAGTCGGAGAACATAACAATCACGTTCCCAATTTGCACAATGAAAACATTCTGCGATTTCGGTGAGTACAAGTCGTGCTGCATACTTGAAAAAGGCGATTATGAGATATTTGCCGGAAACAATGTCAGAGATGCAAAAAAAGTTGCGGTTTACACGCTTTCCGAAACAAAAGTTTTGGAAAAACTCGAATCCGCAATGGCGCCGACGCTTGAGTTTGAGCGAATCAAACCCGTAAATAACAGCGGAAAATACGAAGTGTCATATGAAAAAGTACCGCTAAGAGATTACGATTTAAATGAGCGAATCATCAAAAACCGTCCCGCAGATATAAAAATAACGGGCAATAAAAACATCACTCTTCAGGATGCTGCAGAAGGCAGAAACACGTACGAAGAGTTCATTGCCCAGCTTTCAGAAGAAGAGCTTATGTGCATTGCAAGAGGCGAGGGAATGAACAGTCCCAAGGTTACACCGGGAACAGGATGTGCGTTCGGAGCAGTTACAAAAGAGCTTTACAACTACAAAATCCCCGTTGCATGCGGAACTGACGGACCGTCGGGATTAAGGCTTGACGACGGCGCATATGCAAG
>CABUQL010000277.1 GCA_902493665.1 uncultured Eubacteriales bacterium | reverse complement strand
CTGAGCAGCTTTCATACCTTCGATATCTTCAGGTGATGTTTCAAGACGTACAAGAACAACTTTTTCGCCTTTTTCTGCCCATGTTTTAGCGTCTTCTGCAGTGAATACGATTTTACCGCAAGCAGCACCGGGAGAAGCAGCAAGTGCTCTTGCCATAGGAGTTGATTTTTTAAGAACACTCTGGTCAAACTGCGGATGGAGGAGTGAGTCGAGATTTCTCGGATCAATCATCTTAACTGCGTCTTTGTCTGTGATCATACCTTCATCAACGAGGTCGCAGGCAATTTTAAGAGCAGCAGCGGCAGTTCTTTTGCCGTTTCTTGTCTGAAGCATGTAAAGCTTTTTATCCTGGATTGTAAATTCCATATCCTGCATATCGCGGTAGTGATTTTCAAGTTTTGAGCAGATGTCAACAAACTGATTGTAAACTTCCGGCATAATGTCTTTTAAGTGGTCGATCGGCTGAGGTGTTCTGACACCTGCAACAACGTCTTCGCCCTGTGCATTAAGAAGGAATTCACCAAAAAGTTTCTTTTCGCCTGTAGCAGGGTTTCTTGTGAATGCAACACCTGTACCCGATGTGTCACCCATGTTACCGAATGCCATCATCTGCACGTTAACTGCAGTACCCCATGAATAAGGGATATCGTTGTCACGTCTGTAAACGTTTGCACGGGGGTTGTCCCAAGAACGGAATACGGCTTTGATAGCACCCATGAGCTGTTCCTTAGGATCGCTCGGGAAATCTTCGCCGATTTTTGATTTGTATTCAGCTTTAAACTGATTAGCAAGTTCTTTTAAGTCATCGGCAGTAAGCTCAACGTCCTGAGTTACGCCTTTTTCTTCTTTCATTTTATCTATTAACTGTTCAAAATATTTTTTGCCGACTTCCATAACAACGTCGGAGTACATCTGGATAAATCTTCTGTAGCAGTCATAAGCCCATCTGGGATTTCCTGATTTTTTAGCCATAACTTCAACAACTGTTTCGTTAAGACCGAGGTTCAAGATTGTGTCCATCATACCGGGCATTGAAGCTCTTGCACCTGAACGAACGGAAACGAGAAGAGGATTCTGCGTATCGCCGAATTTCATTCCTGTGATTTCTTCCATTTTTGTGATGTATTCCATTATTTCAGCCTGGATTTCATCATTAATTTTTTTACCGTCTTCATAGTACTGTGTACAAGCTTCTGTTGTAACAGTGAAACCTTGAGGTACGGGCATTCCGAGTCTTGTCATCTCAGCAAGGTTTGCACCTTTTCCGCCGAGAAGGTTTCTCATTGTGGCGTCACCTTCGGAAAAAAGGTAAACGAATTTTTTTGCCATTTATACATTCCTCCTAATTTGTCTATACGTACCATATAATTTTATACCAAAACCGAAAAAAATTCCAGTGTTTTTTTTATTTTTTTTGCGTTTAAGGGCATTTTTATCAATTTTTATTAATTATAGACATTGCAAAAAAAAATATACACATTAATTTGTGCATATTTCACATAGTTTTTATTAAATAATAACGTAATAACACGAATATTTTATTAAAAATCGTCGGAATTTTTATTTCCTAAGGCGGATTTTAAATAATCCAAAGATTTATAGTAATATTCGGTCTTTTCACTTATGTATTTTTCCGAAACGGTATTTATTGCGTCAAACATCGATTCGTTTTTAACCGTCATTTTAAAAGCGCTTTTTAAGTCAGAATTGCAGAGAAAATCAATTGTTTTTATTGCCGCTTCGCCTATATAATCGGAATATTCGCCGCCACAGTCGCTGCAAAGTGCGCCGCCTTCGTATGCATCAAAATAAACAAGCGGTTTTTCTTTTCCGCATTTTGTGCATCTTTTTGTGTTGGGGCTAAATCCGGCAAATGATGCCGAACGAAGCTCAAAAAGACATTTCAGCTTTTTTAACTCGGAGATGGGATTTTGGCATTCGTCACTGTGCTCGATAAAATAAAGCGTGTTTAAGATAAATCTGAAATACTCGCTTTCCCCTTCGGCAAAATCCGCAACAATTGAGGCAACATCAGCGATATAAGTTGCTGCGGAAAGTTTTTCTACAGAGCTTCGCAAGTTATAAAAATTATTTATAATCTGCGCACTTGAAACATAGTAAAGATTTCCTCTTGACGAAAGATCCATTTCACTGTAGCAAAAGAGCTTAAGAGCGGCAAAATCCTTGTGTTTAAGGCTTTGTATTCCCTTTGAAATTGCCGTAAGCTTCTGCGTGTCTTTTGTAAGAATTGTAAAAAGGGCGTCGTTTTCTCCGAGCTTGTTAAGCTTTAAAATTAATCCCTGTGTTTTTTTGAGCAATTTATTTTCTCTCCCCGTTTTGTCCTTGGCACCAGAGACCCAAACACAACATGCCTCTAATTTGTTAAATCTCCGTTTTTTCGCATTGTCAGCCTCGAAAGGCACAAAGCCTTTCTGCGACACTGCGCAGCAAAAAACAAAAATTTTCCTA